>JBDRWD010000076.1 GCA_039802205.1 candidate division WOR-3 bacterium | reverse complement strand
GAGGTATCGGAGAATACGAAGGAGTGGTTCAATCTTGACACCACGCGGTTTACTGGGACGCAGACGACTTGGGTGCGCAAGGCTTATTCTTTGGCGAACTGGGTTGGTAAGTCGGTTTATTTTCGGTTCCGTTCCATGACCGATGGCAATACGCTCAATGGTGGTTTTTATGTTGATGATATTCGGCCGGTTTGTTTGTTCAATAATGTTACTGTGATTGCGAATAACATAACCGATACAACATATACATTTACGAATCATCCAGTGGGTGAATATTATTATTATGTCCGTGGTTACAATGCGGCTTGGGGTTGGGGTGAGTATTCCTGCCTTGCGAAGGCAAATGTGGGTGTGGGAATTAAAGAGGCCGAAAGCACTACTCCATCTGATTTAATAGTGTTTGATGTCAAACCAAATCCGTTCCAGAATCACTGCGTGATTAAGTTCCAAATTCCAAACAAATCTGCAATTCGCAATCCACAATCCGAAACGCACGATGGAGGGCGAGGCTTTAGTCTTGCGATTTATAATGTGACTGGTAGAATGGTTAAGGATCTCTCTCGATTGACATTAAACGATGGGCGATCAACGGTCGTCTGGGATGGTTTTGATGATTCTGGTCGTAGACTGCCTGCAGGTGTTTATTTTGTGCAGTTAGAGGCGGGCGATTTCAAGCAGATTGTGAAGGTAGTGTTGTTGGAATGATGGAAGCTTGGTGAGGAAGTGGGTTAGATAGGTTGAATGTGGGAAGAAAAATCTTCTTACTTCCCACTTCTATACCCACTTCTTCACCTAATAATGAACCTCTCATTTTTGAAAATGGAATGTTATCTTGTGGACAATTAATAGGGAGGGAAAGAATAAGATTAAAAAAATGGGTTAAAATGTTGAAGGTTGTATCGGTGCCTCGGTGAAACGGAGTATCAGAGGTTGGATTTCATAGTTTGTTCATGCCTCATCGTTTTAACCTCGGAATTTAATCATTGTTTGAAATTGGGCACTTGGGGTTTGGGATTTAATTACCAATGCGACAGGAAACGTATAAAAAGATAAACCGATTAGACACTTGCCATTCCAATCACTTTTATTGACAGCCCTTATTTTATCGGTATAATCTAATCTTGAAAGGAGTAAAATGATAATCATCCTGATATTGCTTACATTTTCTTTTCAGCCAATCCAGGTTTACGAGTATCAACTTGATAACTGGCTTAAGGTGTTGATATATGAAGACCATTTTGCACCGGTCGTTTCAGTCCAAGTCTGTTATCGGGTCGGCTCTTATAACGAGCAACCTGGACATACTGGTATTTCTCATCTTTTAGAACATATGATGTTCAGGGGTACGAAAAAATTCGGACCCAAAGAATATGACCGTTTGATTGACGAAGCCGGTGGTGAAGAGAATGCCTTTACTTCTACTCACCAAACTGTGTATTGGGCAAATCTATATAAAGATCGTTATGAGCTTGCATTGATGCTGGAGGCAGATCGAATGCAGAATTTACTTCTCGCGGAAAAAGAGTTTGTTCCAGAAAAACAGGTAGTTATGGAAGAGCGTCGGCTCGGTGAAAATGATCCCTATGGCACATTCTTTGAGACTGCCGACCATATTATATTTCTTCAACATCCGTATCGTCAGCCGGTGATTGGCTACATGCGAGATCTCCAGAATATCAAACGCGATGATGTTTATCATTGGTATCGTAAATACTACAATCCGGCAAATGCAATAATAATAATCAGTGGTGATGTAAAAAGGGAAGAGGTGTTAAGCGTTGTAAAGAAGTATTTTGGAAGAATAAAACCCCTTTTTGCCCAGGAGGCTGAATACTATGAACCTCCGCAGAATGGGGAAAGGCGTTTCACATTAATCAAAAAAGAGGTAAACCAACCTGCCCTGATCATTAATTATCGGGCAGTAAACATCAGCCACCCTGATGCTTATGTATTTGAGGTTATCAGAATGATACTTGCCTCAGGCAAGACTTCAAGGTTTGAGAAGATACTCGTTCGTGAAAAGGGTCTGGCAGCAGACATTGATGCATACACCTCTCTATTAAAATATGATGGCACCTTTTCTATTTTTGCCATCCCTCAAATCGGAATAGAACTTGAGAACTTAGAAAAAGAAATTTATGCGGAAATAGAAAGATTGAAAAGGGGAGAGGTAACCGATGAAGAATTGCAAAAGGCACAGAATCAGACCTTGGCGAATTTTACCTTCCGTCAGGATTCACCTTCGGGCATTGGTTTCGCAATTGGTTACTGGGAGATACTAACCGGCTCCTGGAAGAATTTAAATCTTTACCCCGAGAAGATTTTGGGGGTCACCCGAGCGGATATTGAGCGGGTAGCAAATCAATATTTTAAAGAAGAAAACAGAACTGTTGGTTATCTTTTGCCCGGGAGATGATATGGGTAAGAGAAAAATAATATATACTCTTTTAATAATCATCAGTGCGCTCTCTGGATTTACTATCCATAAGGATAGTCTGGATAATGGCTTAGCAATATTTAGCAGCGAGGCCCATAAGATACCTATGGTGGAGATCAGACTGGTTGTGAAAGCGGGTAGTATTTTGGATCCAACTGGGAAAGAGGGATTGGCAAATCTGACCGCCCAAATGTTGTTGCGTGGAACGACCATCCATTCAGGGAATGAATTCTTGGAAGAAATTGAATATCTAGGCGCAAATATTAATGTGCAGGTTGATGAGGATTATGCCGTCATTTCTGCTCGGGTATTGAGTAAGGATCTGGAAAAAATTTTGGCACTGATCGCGGAATGTGTTCAGAAACCTGCTTTCAAGGTAGAAGAATTGAAGCGGCTCCAGAGGCAAATTTACTCCCAGCTTTTAAGCCAGAACGATGACCCATTTTATGCAGGCATGGTTGCGTTCCGGAAACTGCTCTTCGGCAGGCACCCACTTAATCATGAACCTTTGGGGTTTGATAGTACGGTCAGTCAGATAACGATTGATGATGTAAATCAATTTTTTACTACATATTACCTACCCAATAACGCGTTTATCGTTACAGTGGGGGATTTTATTCTCGATTCCCTGCGGGTGATAATTGAAAGATATTTTGCAGCCTGGGTACGAAAGCCGCTACCGGTCTTCCACTGCCCTCTCCTAAAGTTAACCGGGAAAAAAGCCTGGTTGATAAAAAGAGATATTTCACAGTCATATATCTTTTTGGGGTTTTTAGGTCCTGATTATCGGGTCCCGGACTGGATACCGACACGGATTATGAATTATATACTCGGTGGTTCGGGTCTGACATCAAGATTAGCCACCGAGATTCGCGAAAAACGGGGGCTTGCTTACAGTATCTTTTCCTACTTTGAACGATTCACCCAAGGCGGTTATTTCCTTACTACTGTTCAGACCCGAAATGAATCGGCAAACGAGGCCGTTGAGCTGATACTTCAGGAGATTCAACGCATTGGTAATGATATCAAAGAAGAAGAATTAAATCGGGCGAAGAGATTTTATACTGGAAATTTTCCTCTCAATTTTGATACCTATCGCGAAATGGCAAATTTTATCACCAGATTGGAGATCGAGGGATTGGGCTTGGATTATGGAGAAAGATTCGAGAGATTAATTAATGAGGTTAAGATTGAGGATGTGCAGAAAGTGGCAAAGAAATATCTCCAGTTAAATGATTTTTGCTTGGTTGTGGTAGGAAATATAGATGAATCCGAGATTAAAGTTGAAGATCTGGAGTGGTTGAAATAAATTATTTGGCACCGAGTACTTTTAAGAAGGCTCGGACCACTTTTGGGTCAAATTGAGTGCCACTGCATTCTTTTAAGCGTCGTATTGCTTCCTTTTTACTCAACGCCTTTCGGTAGGGTCGGTCGGTGGTCATCGCATCGTAGGCATCGGCAACCGCAATTATGCGGGCGCCGATGGGAATCTGGTCTCTTTTCAAACCATTCGGATAGCCCGTGCCGTCGTAGCGCTCGTGCTCATACTTAATAATCTCACAGGCACCCGCCAGATGGTGGGCATGTTTAAGGATATTATGGCCAATTTTCGGATGTTCTTTGACTTTTTGATATTCCTCTTCCGTCAACGGGCTCGGTTTTGTTAACAGCGCATCGCTGATGCCAATCTTGCCGATATCGTGCAAATAACCGGCGTAATCAAGTTCTTCAATCTGTTCAGGTTTCAATTTTAACTTCTTGGCGATCTTTAGAGCATACTTTCTAACACGTTCCGAATGTCCTGAGGTGTAGGGGTCTTTGGCTTCAATAGCCGAAACAAGAGTTTTGATACTATCAAGATAACTCTGTTTGAGCGATTGGTACAACTGGCTATTTTGAATGGCGATTGAGGCCTGGTTGGCAACAAGGGATAGCAATTCTAAATCCTTATCGGTGAAGGTATTTTTTTTATAGCTTTCAATATTAATCACACCGATGACTCTTTCACCGACCTTCAGCGGCACAGCAATCTCTGATTTTGTTTTTTTGTCAAAAATATAGTAACGACTATTTTGCGTGACATCATTGGCAAGATAAGGTTTCCCGGTCTGGGCAACATATCCTGTGATTCCCTGTCCCAGTTTTAATCTGAGGCGTGGTTGGATTTTTTTAGAGTAGGGCTTTTCTGCGGCGCGGACGATGAGTTCCTTTGTTTTCTCATCCACCAATGCCACCGCCGCTCGCTCGTAATTTAAAGTCTCTTTGAGGTGCCGAACAATCCGCTGGAGGAGTAATTCAAGGTCCAGAATGGAGGATAATTCCTGGCTGATTAATTGGAGTAAATAAAGTTCTTTGATCATCTTGGACAATTCATTAGTCAATTCTTTATGTTCAGTGATATCGATGGCAAAGCCGATTATTCCCTGAACTTTGCCCTCTTTGATAATTATTCGTTCACTGGTCTGGAGATAGATTTTCTGACCGGTTTTATCGAGAACCGTGAGTTCGTAAGGTTTGATATTTTTGCCCTTCAGTTGTTGAAGGAATGTTTTTCTTACTACTTCCATCGATTCGGGAGCAACGACATATTTAAAATGTTTGCCAATGAGTTCACGCACCTTATAATGGGAGACTTTTTCTACAAAATCGTTGAGATAAACGATCCTCCCCCGACGGTCGATGATATAAATCACGGCGTTGATATTTTTAAAGAGTTTTTGATAATGGGATGCTTTTAAGTCAAAATCAAAAATTTCTTGAAACTTAAACCCCTTATAAGGTGGTAGCCCGCCCATTGCTGAATTATAATCAGAAATCTGAACATGTCAATCTATTTTTAATTTTTTTGAAAAAATATGCATTGGTTTGAGACTTGATTTTTTTAATGACCGGGATATAATTAACCGTATTGGGAAAGGAGTCGCTATGAAGATAAAATTTTTAGGTCATGCAGCATTTTTGATAACAACCAAAGATGGCGTGCGTATAATTACCGATCCTTATAAACCTGGGTGTTACGGAGGCGGGATAAAATACTCCGCGATTACTGAAGAGGCGGATATTGTGACGATTTCCCACGAGCACGACGACCACAATGAACGGAATTTAAAAGGAAATCCGATATTTGTTAATACTGCCGGGGAGCATACCATCAAAGGCATCCACATTATCGGTTATGAGGTTTATCACGATAAATCTGCGGGCAAAGAGCGGGGTCGGGATATCATTTACAATATGGAACTTGAAGGAATGCACCTTGTCCATCTTGGTGACCTCGGGCATGTTTTGACATCCGCCGATAAGGATAAAATTGGGAAGGTTGATATCCTTCTGATCCCGGTAGGTGGCTATTTTACGATTGATGCGAAAGATGCCGAAGAAATAATCACGCTTTTAAAACCCAAAGTCGTCATTCCCATGCATTTTAAGACGGCAAAGTGTGATTTTCCCATTGCTCCGGTAGATGATTTTATCAAAGATAAAAAGGTAAAAAGATTGAATGGGGAGGTGGAAATAGCGAAAGAAAATCTACCCACAGAGACTGAAATCTATGTTTTAATGCCGATAAAATGATGCGGATATGTAATCCTTGAATAAAGTGACGATTTTTAATTTAATTCAACTAAAAGGAGGTTAGATAATGCGAGAAGTGGAATACAATACCGTCGTGGAAACCGTGGCGCGGTTATGTAAAGAAGCCAATTATTTTTTGGGTGAAGATGTTTATGAGGCGTTAAAAAAAGGACTGGAAAAAGAGGAATCACCGGTAGGTAAGGATATTTTAAACCAGCTGCTGAAAAATGCGGATATTGCAAAACAAGAGGAAATTCCTATCTGTCAGGATACTGGTTTTGCGGTGGTCTTTCTTGAGCATGGTATGGATGTCCGGGTAAAAGGAGATATCAACCAGGCGATTACCGAGGGGGTGGCAAAGGGATATACCGAAGGCTATTTGAGAAAGTCCATATTATCCGATCCTATCAAAGGAAAGAATACCAATGATAACACCCCTCCGATTATCTATACCAGGCTCGTGCCCGGAGATAAGATAAAGATAACCGTGGCACCGAAAGGCGGTGGAAGTGAAAATATGAGTGCGGTGAAGATGATGACACCGGCAGATGGTATTGAAGGGGTGAAGAAATTTGTTGTTGATACGGTAGTTCAAGCAAGCTCCAATCCCTGTCCGCCGATTGTGGTCGGAGTGGGTATCGGGGGCAATTTTGAGTATGTGGCGTTTCTGGCTAAGAAAGCACTTTTGCGCAATATCGGTGAGCGCAACCCTGATCCATTCTATGCGGATGTTGAAAGGGAGTTACTGGAGAAGATAAACAATACCGGCGTTGGTCCGATGGGTCTGGGTGGTAGGATTACCTGTCTGGATGTCTTTATTGAAGTCTTCCCCCGGCATATCGCTTCGTTTCCGGTCGCGGTGAATATCAACTGTCATGCCGCAAGACACAAAAGTGCGGTGATATAAAATTAAGGAGGTCAAAATGTCTCAACCCATCAGATTAAATACTCCACTCACTGATGAAGATGTTTTAAAATTGAAAATTGGCGATAGTGTTTTGATCACCGGGAAGATATACACCGCCCGGGATGCTGCACATAAAAGGTTATTTGAGTTAGCGGAAAAAGGCGAGCCCTTGCCGCTGGATTTGAAAGGGCAGATAATCTACTATGCAGGACCAGCTCCAGCCAAGCCGGGCTATGTAATTGGACCGGCAGGACCGACTACTTCCGGACGTTGCGATCCATATACTCCGAAATTGCTTGAAATTGGCTTGAAGGGAATGATTGGTAAGGGAGTGCGTTCAAGAACGGTTAAAGAGGCGATGCAGAAGTACAAAGCCGTATATTTTGCTGCCACCGGTGGTGCGGCGGCACTCATTGCTAAAAACATCAAGGCAGTTAAAGTTGTGGCTTATGAAGATTTAGGTGCGGAGGCGATTCGAGAATTAGAAGTGGTTGATTTTCCAGTGATTGTGGCAAACGATGCCTATGGCGGTGATTTATATGAGGAAGGGATAAAAAAATACCGAAAGGATTAGGCATTGGATGTGGGTTGGTCAGCGGGTCTTATTAGAATTCTATTTTTAACCCTCCATCCGGTGTGGGAATTAATCCATGCTAATAGCAGAGTTTGCGTTGCGAAAAAGATTGAAAATACTAGAGATCGTTTTACAAGAATAATTTAAAATAAAAGGAGATGAAATGAAAAAGATAATCCCATTCTTGTTTGGTATTTTAATACTTTCCTGCGGGCCGCAGGAGAATGTTATAAAGATTGGGCTTGTCGCACCCTTGACCGGTGATGTGAAGACCTTTGGTGAATCCACCAAAAATGGATTCCTTCTGGCGATTGAAGAAGTTAATGCCTTGGGTGGAATAAATGGCAAACAGGTTAAGACCTTCATTCAGGATGATAAAAATGACCCCACCGAGGCAGCGAATGCCGGAAGTAAACTTATCAATCAGGATGGAGTTAAATTAATTGTCGGTTCGGTATCTTCTAAATGTTCTATACCTCTCTCTCAGGTCTGTCAGGATGCAAGTGTGGTGATGATTTCACCCACTTCCACCAATCCCAAGGTTACTATTCGCGACGATGGCACGCGTAAGGATTTCATTTTCCGGGCGTGTTTTATCGATCCTTTCCAAGGAAAGGTCGCGGCGAAATTTGCGCTGGAGAATCTAAAGGCAAAGACCACCGCTATTCTCTACGATGTAGGAAATGATTATGTAAAAGGATTGGCAGAATTTTACCGGGATAACTTTACCCAGGGCGGCGGACAGGTTCTGGTTTATGAATCTTACCAGAAAGATGATACCGATTTCTCAGCTTTACTAACCAAGGTTAAACAGGCAAATCCGGATGTACTTTATATTCCCGATTATTATAATAAAGTGGGATTGATTGCAAAACAGGCGCGGCAGATGGGTATAAGATCAATTTTAATGGGCGGCGATGGATGGGATTCCCCAGAGATGCTTAAAATTGCTGGTGATGCGATAGTTGGTGGTTATTTTACTAACCATTATTCTCCTGATGATCCCCGACCTGAAGTTCAGGAGTGGGTAAAAAAATATCTGGCAAAATATGGTTCGATGCCGGACGCCTTAGCTACATTAGCTTATGATGCCACCTGTCTATTACTTGAAGCGATAAAAAAGGCGAATTCCGATAATCCGGTAAAGGTTAGAGAGGCACTCCAAGGAATAAAGGATTTCAAATCAGTTTCAGGTAATATTTCACTTGATGAATATGGTAATCCAATAAAGAGCGCGGTGATTTTGAAATATACAAAAACCGGGCAGGAGTATGTAGCAACCGTAAACCCCTAATATTTTAAAAACCATCGAGAATTCATTAAAATTTTCTCTGCACTTAATAACGTCTTGAGCATAATAGTTTGCTATAGCATCGTTTTTAATTTGTAATTATTCACGAAGTTTCATTCTTGACTTGAGACTTTTCCTGGGTATAATCCTTTTAAGGAGGTCTTAATGAAACCAAAGGTCGCAATTAATGGTTTTGGAAGAATTGGCAGGCTTGTTTTTAGAGCCGGTTATAAAAGCGATAAGTTTGAATTTGTTGCTATAAATGATATAAGCGATGCAAAAACACTTGGACATTTATTGAAGTATGATTCCGTCCACAAAAAATTTGATGCCCATATAGAAATAAAAGCCGATGCGCTCGTTGTGGATGGGAAAGAATATAAAGTTCTTGCGGAAAAAGAACCTGCAAAACTTCCCTGGAAGAATTTAGGGGTTGATTATGTGATTGAAGCGTCAGGGAAGTTTACCGAAAGGGCTCAATGCGAACAACACCTTAAAGCCGGAGCAAAGAGGGTGGTGATAACTGCACCCGC
The DNA here is from genome assembly GCA_039802205.1 of candidate division WOR-3 bacterium. Classification (NCBI taxonomy): domain Bacteria; kingdom Pseudomonadati; phylum Caldifarciminota; species Caldifarciminota bacterium. Next base: position 2,147 of record JBDRWD010000076.1, on the reverse strand, counting down.
AAAGGGGGAACCCAAGATTCCGACATTCGTGATGGGAATTAACGAAGATAAATACGACCCCAAAAAAGATACGATTGTATCCAATGCTTCTTGTACTACCAACTGTTTTGCACCAATGGTCAAAGTATTACACGAGAATTTTGTTGTTAAGAAGGGATATCTGACGACAATCCATGCCTATACCAACGATCAGCGCATCTTAGATTTGGTCCATAAAGACCTGCGGCGGGCACGTGCAGCCGGACTGTCAATGATACCGACTTCAACTGGAGCCGCAAGGGTGATTGGAGAGATATTCCCAGAATTGAAAGGTAAACTGGACGGTGTAGCGATCAGGGTACCGACCGCCGATGTGTCCATCTGCGATTTCGTCTGTGAGGTGGAAAAATCAACCACCAAGGAAGAAGTCAATCAAGCCTTTAAAAAGGCGGCTGAGGGTCCGCTCGGCAAATACTTAGAGTATTGTGAAGAGCCGTTGGTCTCGGTCGATTTTATTGGCAATCCCCACTCGGCAATATTTGATCCGGAATTGACCATGGTGAACGGCAATATTGTAAAAACCTTTGCCTGGTATGATAATGAGTGGGCATATTCATTAAGGATTGTCGATTTGCTTGAGTACATAATAGCGAGGGAATGATGTCCAAACTTTCAATTAGGGACCTCCCGATAAAAGGAAAAAAGATATTTCTCCGTGTGGACTTCAATGTACCCCTTGATGAAAATCAGAATATTACCGATGATACAAGAATAAAAGAATCATTGCCAACGATAAAGTATATTCTTGAAAATGGTGGTATACCTATCATTGCCAGCCATCTCGGCAGACCCAAAGGCAAGGTGGATCTGAAACAGAGTTTGAAACCCGTGGCAAAGAGATTAGGTGAGTTACTGGGGCAGGAGGTGAAATTTGCCCCTGACTGTGTTGGTCCCGAAGTTAAAAAAATTGTTGATGGATTGAAGCCCGGTGATATTCTTCTCTTGGAAAACTTAAGATTCCATCCTGAAGAAGAAAAGAATGATACGAATTTTGCTAAAGAACTTGCATCACTTGCTGAAATTTATGTAAATGATGCCTTTGGCGCTGCACACCGTGCCCATGCCTCGGTTGAGGCGATTGCCCATTATTTTGAAAATCCTGCTTGCGGATTTTTGATGGAAAAGGAATTAAGATATCTTGAGTCCGCATTGAAGAATCCGCAAAGACCATTGCTGGCAATAATTGGTGGAGCGAAAGTATCAACGAAGATCGGTGTATTAAAAAATTTACTTGATAAGGTTGATAATCTTGCGATCGGCGGTGGGATGTGCTTTACTTTTTACAAGGCAAAGGGACTGAATATCGGTAAATCGCTCTGTGAAGATGATTTTATTAACGAAACAAAGCCATTACTGGAAAATCCCAAGGTCTATCTGCCTGAAGATGTTGTCATTGCTAAAGAGATAAAGGCTGGTGAGAAGATCGGGACGGTTGATGTTGTAAATATTCCGCAGGATGCAATAGGCGTAGACATTGGTGAAAAATCGATTGAGGCAATTAAAAAATTGATACAAAACGCCAAGACCATAGTCTGGAATGGTCCTATGGGTGTATTTGAGATTGATGACTATGCAAAAGGGACTGAAGAAATTGCAAACGCAATTGCTCGGGCAACAGAAAAAGGTGCAATCTCAATCGTTGGTGGTGGCGATTCAGTTGCAGCATTAGAAAAATTCAACTTGAAATCAAAAATCAGCCATGTATCTACAGGTGGTGGCGCATCCTTAGAATATCTTGAAGGAAAAGAACTACCCGGGGTTAAAGCCTTGAAAGATAAATGACATCAGTCAACAAATTTGGGGTTGGAGGTTGGTTTATTTAATCAGGTAACCGTTGCCAATTGTTAGTTCTTTTGTAAGAGGACTCGTATAACAGCCAAAATTATAAATGGCCACTTAAGTAATTTGTGTAGAGTTATTTTAGAACGCTAAAAACGGCTATGTAAAGAAGAAATTTGCCCGAATTAATTCGTAAAATTTTTTGTCCTGTTATTCCAAAGGTAAAATGTCCCCTTAATTTCAAAGCGAGATGTCCCCTTATGATATTTAATTCTTTTCTCATGTCAACTACTGCTTACCATTGCAATGAAATTTCTGAATAAGTCTTC
>JBDRWD010000075.1 GCA_039802205.1 candidate division WOR-3 bacterium | reverse complement strand
AGCGTTTGAAATTTATCCCCCACTCATAGAGTCCTTTTTTGTATCTTATTGATTTGAATGGAATCTTTATTTCAACTTCATAACGGTCTTCATAAATCTTTGTTGCATAATACCAAACGCCATCCCAGGAGTTATCTTTACTACGTCCATCATCAAGCACCAGAGCATCACTATATATCCCACTTATATGAACTGCAAAACTATAAGCAGTCGTTTTACTGCCGAACGGATCTAAATACAAAACGACCGCATCATCATTCTCACTCATTTGATTTACTGGTTTAGAATTCTTTGTCCAGCAGCGAAAGGCAAAATAGAGATTGTTTTCATCCTGTAAAACATATACTACGGTATTATCCGATGGCTTCTCTTTTTCATAGGGCATATATTGAATAAAATCATACGCTGAATCTGCCTTGAGCCAGACTTCTTCTATATGCCCATCAATCACCGGTGCAGTTTCTGTAAACCGCACCTCAAGGGTAGGATTGAGATTTCCCATTAACGAGAACAAAAATCCTATCCACATAAATTTTATCGTCCATCAATTAACAGCCGATTTAAAATTTCTTCTAATGAATCACACTCTTGATGCACTTCAACAATTTCGATATCATTATCGGAAAGAATATTTCTTAATCGAAAGTTACACTCCGTATTTTCATGGAAAATCTCTTTGTACAGTTTACCGTTTTTCCTATAAGTGAGTAGATATCGCAGATTACCATGTCTTTCTTTAAAATCCGAAATTTCGGTCATCTCCACAATTTTACCATTATTTATCAAAGCGATATGGTCGGCTATTTTTTCCACAAATGGCATGTCATGGGATGCAACTATAATTGTCTTCTCTTTTTTCTTTAAATCTATTATCATCTCAATTACTTCCCTTTTTGTAGTGACATCAAGTCCAAGAGTGGGTTCATCTAAAATAATAACAGGTGCTCTGGTTGCGAGCATAATTGATAACGCCGCCTTTTGTATCATTCCTCTTAAATACCTGGAAAGTGGTTCTTTGGCACGGTTAATGAGGTTAAAGCGTTCAAGGATTTCCTTTAAATTGTCCTTCGGAAAGGGTTCATTCCAGTAGCTGAACCAGAAATAGCCATTTTCCCACAGAGAATTATTTTGTAAAAGAAAAGGAGTTTCAGGTAAAAAGCGGAGGAGAGAGCTTACTTCCGCGGATGAATTTAAGGGATTTTTATCATAAACTGTGATTGACCCATCGTCAGGCAAAAGAATCCCTGTGAGTATCCGCAAAAAAGTTGTCTTGCCAACACCATTAGGCCCCAAGAGCGCAACACATTTACTCTCTTTAACTTCCAAAGAAAGACCCTTTAATGCCTCTACCGGGGGTTTGGTTGGATAAGTCTTTTTTATATTTGATGCCGCAATTACTGTCATATTCTGTTTACTCCTCTGCCAATCCGATATTCCTTATAAGCCCATTTAATAAATAATGTACCTATTAGGTTATATAACAATGTCCCTACAGCTGTTGCTATGCTGAATAAAAATAGCTTGCACCCATTTTGAAAGATTGTAATTATGCCGACTGGCGGAAGTATGAATGCATATTCCAGTTTGCCGGCTAAAGGAAGCATAAGTAGGAAAGGATAAAATCCAAGAAAGATAAGCTGTGCAAGGTGAAACGCAAAAATAAATTTCATACCCACAGCCAGTCCTATTAATACCATAGCGCTACACCACATAATCAAAAGAAAGATACCGATGATAGAGTTTAAAAAATAAAATCTGGGCAGAGTAAGAAAATATGCAACCACTATACTTATAAAGGTAGTTAAAAGATATGGAGCTTGAATTCCCATAAAATATGCTATCAGCCCTCTAATGCCTCTGGGTGTGATTAATAAATTGGCATAAGATGGATTACTAAGAAATTGACTTCCAGCTTGCATAGGGATATTTGTAGCACTAGCTGACAAAATAAATACGACAAATGGATAAAAAAGCCCACTCACCCTTCCTCCCAATACTCTCGCTGCAAGGTAGGCAGTCAGAAAGATAGAAATCATGAGCACAGGCAGAAGCAAAAATTGAAGTCCATAGCGTGATGCCCGCATCATTCCTTTAAATTGTAAGTAGGCTGTTAAAAAGAATAATTTCATATTAACTAAAAATTATAATTATTATACATTTCTTGTCAATTAATGTAATGAGGCCCCCTTGCTTGGAGCCTCACAGATTAGTGGACACAGCAGAATCCACAGCCAGCACCACAATTGCCAGGGCTGGCAATAGGAACTTCAGGTTTTGTAGATTCTCTGACAATAATCATTTTAATCACCTCCTTTCTTCACAATAATATTTTTATAGTACAATTCCATTACCTTAGTTAGAGGAGAAAAACGAGTATAACATCCCTTCTTACCATATTTTCTTGATAATATACATCCGCCCATACACAGCGGAAGCCACAAACATTTCCTACAGGTGTCATCAAAAATCCAACTTTCTGAATATTTATTCCACTCATTTAACTTATTTTCATCAATGAGAATGTCGCCGTTTTCTTTTATATGCCCCAGAGCATCTTCTTCTTTCAATCCAACCGTGCACTTCCATAAAGCACCGTCAGCACCAATTACAAAACATCCCGGTAATCCACCGTAACAGTAAATTGCTTTAGGTTTAGAGAGGATTACTTCATCAAAATACCATCTTGGGAATTCTAATTTTTCCCAAAGTTTTATTAAGATTTCACTTTCTATTTCGGCAGATTCCCTAAAGCTACAAAATCTCATCTGCTTATCTCTTTCGGTGCCGGTTTTAAAGATTGGGCGGAAAAGCAATCTGAATCTGGAATCTTTTCCAAATTCATTTTGATACAAGTCAATCCATTCATTTAAATAAACGTATGAATTTTTATCAAAATTTGTTCTAATTACTACATAAAATTCCTTATCAAATTTTTTAAATTCCCGTAAATTCGACCAAATTTTCTCAAAAGTGCCGCGCCCATTTTTTAGTTTTCTAAGACGATTATGAATTAAAGGAGGACCATCTATTGTTACTTGATATCCTATAACCCCTACATCAATTAGGCTTTTGATAAGTTTGGGAGTTAATAAATAACCATTTGTCGTAACATCGGATAAAAATCTTATACCATATACTTTTGCCATTTTTTGACATCTCTTCGTAATCTCTATAATACGGCTTGTCGCAAGTAAGGGTTCTCCACCAAACCAAGAGATTTCTAATATACTTAGGGTTGCGATATTTCGCTTAATGAAATTAATTATACCCAAAATGACTTCATCAAAAATTTTGATTCTTCTGAAAGTTTCATAACAATATATACATCTAAAATTGCACATTTCTGCAGGGAGAATAATTAATCGCATAATTGTTTTATCTTCCCTGATTTTTCTAAAACTCATAATTACTTCATCTAATTCATCTTTATCTTTATTAACAATATACCCATTTGCTAAAAAGTTATTTACCATGTCTTTATTATCTAATTTTTTTACTTTAGAGGGGATTACGCTAAACGCCCCAGTTTTTGTATTAAATAGAAGCCATCCTCCATCTTCCATATTTTTGACAATATTATAATAAGAAAACTTATATTGACCTAAATTTATTTTAAATTTTCTTGCAAATAAGGGACTACCTGACATATTCTACAACTCTTTCATTTCATAAAAATCCCATAGAAATTTCCATTAACCTATAGGGGTCAGGACCGGAACCGTCTGGTCCGTCTGGTTTATTCGGGTTCTCGTTAGCCATTTCACGAATAAAATCATCCCCTGCGAACGGAGTGATACTGCAAGCGAAGCGATACCGCGATTTCCGTAAGGAACGATACTGCGATTCCCACCTATTTTCATATAGTAGATTCTCTCTCATAATCATTCCAATCTTGTCGTAGTATAATCCAGCACAAGCATTTTTTCAACTGCCAGTTTTTTTTCGCTAATTAACAGATTTATCAACTGGTTTTTGGCGAACTGACTTTCTGAGCAATGTTCTCAAGCGCATTTCTGCCATTCTTCCCGTTCCGATATGCCCGCATGTAATGTCTAATATAATTGTTACCAAAAAGATTTTGCGTTGCGCCTTTTAAATTAAACTCGTTTCAAAAACTGCTCATCATAAAGATTTTTATAGACCGCACAGGTATTATACAATTCTTCATGTTTGCCAATACTAACAATTTCCCCCTTGTCCAAGACCAATATCTTGTCCACATTTTGGATTGTTGATAATCTATGGGCAATAATAAAAGTGGTGCGGTCTTTTAGTAAATTTTTTAATGCGCTTTGAATTATCGCTTCTGATTCTGAATCCAATTGTGAAGTCGCCTCATCAAGAATTAAAATCTTGGGATTTTTTATTAAAGCCCGCGCTATTGCAATCCGCTGACGCTCACCACCAGATAAGTTCACTCCCCGCTCACCGAGTTTTGTATCATATCCTTCAGGTAGATTTTTAATAAATTCATCTGCATAAGCCAACCTTGCCGCATTTTCTATCGCACCATCTTTTGCCTCGGGATTGCCAAATCTTATATTCTCCCTTATTGTATCAGAGAATAAAAATACATCCTGTGAGCATATACCAATTTGACCCCTTAATGATTTTAATCTTACATCTCTTATATCCTCACCATCAATCAATATCCTCCCCTTTTGGGGTTCAAAAAATCTTGGAATTAAAGAAACAAGGGTCGTCTTACCAACACCACTTCGACCTACAATTGCAACTATCTCACCAGGGTTTACCGCAAACGAAATGTCCTTTAATACCTCTTCAGTCCCATTATAAGAAAAAGAGACATTATCAAAAATAACCTTTCCCTCTTTTATTTCAATTTCTTTTTTACCCTCCCTTTCCGGTTCCAAATCAAGCATCTCAAAGATTCTTTCTACTGCCGCCAGTGAGCGTTGAACATTAAGATTTAAATTATACAAGTTTCTTGTTGGACCAAATAGATAGCCAATAAAAGAATTAAAGGCAATCAGACTACCAACTGTTAAATTGCCCCTCATTATCTCGGCACAACCATACCAGATTAAGACAATCGGACCGGCCGCAGAAATCAATGCCGAAGAAATTGAGGCAATCGTGGCAGTAATATCTAACCTGACCTCCTTACGGATTGCCTCACTTATCTTTTTAACCATCTTTATCGTTGCTCGCTTTTCTCCAGTAAATGCCTTAATAACTGAAACACCAGACAATAATTCCTGTAAATCTTTATTCAACAGGGCATATCTCTCTCTAACCTCATGACTCATACTTCTAATTCTTTTATTAAAGACAATCAAAGATAATAAATAAAATGGCAGGATCAAAAAGCAGATCAGGGCAAGTTTAGGATGGATATAAAATGTGCAGACAGTACCAGCAATGAAAGTAAGAATATTTTGCCCAGCAGAGACCAATGTATCCGCAAGAAGTCCTTGAACCGCATTGACATCATCACTTAATCGGGACATCAAATAACCAGTTTCTTTTTTATGGAAAAAACTAAGGGAAAGCCTTTGAATATGCTCAAAGAGTTTTACTCTAATATCAAACAGAACCCGGCCCCGGAAGGTGGTTAATAAAAATTGTTCTAAAAATGAAGAAGAAGCTTGAACTGATAGAACTCCAATGATTACAAAGCCAATGACATTGAGTAGTTGAAAATTTCTTAAAACAATTACTTTATCAATGATAAACCTTGTCAAAAAAGGCATCGGCAGTTGTAAACCTACCGACAGAAGCATAAAGAAAAAGGCAAAAAGCCCCTTATGCCAGTAGGGTTTAAGGAATTTTAAGAATTTGGTACCTGCATTATAATCAACGATTTTATTTATATTAACCGGCATATTTTGTATGACACGTTTCTTTATCTGAAATGTTAAAAATAGAAGAGATACTTTATTTTGAATACACCAATCTGATTTTGTAACTCCAATTTCTTGCTCGATTCTCCCTGTTTACGATAATCATTTAATGCAATATAGAGCCAACTCTTCGGTTTAAAGTTAAAGGAAAAGAGAAAGCCAAAACGACTGGAGATTAAAGAATTTTTTATAAGCCCTGCCTCAGGGATTAACCACACAAATTCATTGAAGAATTCACAACTCATATTTTTTGTGATTTGGAATTCAATTCGTGGGGTAACCTTTGGTGTAATCTCGGCAATTGTATTTAGAGTATCCCATTCTATCCATATATTAGCATCAATTGCGGGTGTAATACGAGACAAGGGATAAAACTCAAACCAGAGCCAGTTTGAGGCCTGGTAAGCAAGATAGTTAAGGTGCCAATTGTAAGAATAATAAAAAGAACTCCCAAAATTTGTTGCATATTTTGTCCCATTTCCCCACACAAAAAGATCTAGCGACTTTTGGATATATTCAAGATTTGCTTCATACATTTTACACATTCCGGGATTAAATGAAAAGCCCCAGTTATTATGGAAATTGGGGTTGATATTGAAAATAAAAATTTTTGACCATTGAGTCTCATTTGGTTCTTTCCTTAGCGCCAGGAATGGACCAAGATAAAAAGTGCGGATAAAATTTTTGAAAAAGAGATTTGGTCCAAGGCCAAGGGAAACTTCTTTTTCTCCTGCCCACGGGGCATATCCTATTTCACTTACGTCGAATGAATCACCATAGGTATTATAGAAAAATCTACCGAGCAAATTCCCAAACATGATTTGTCCTCCAGATGATAATGCCCAACCCATTTTCTTATTTCTATCACTAACTGCCCCCTGAAGACCAATCCGATTGAGACCAAACCTGTGAATACCATCAAAGCCAATAGCATAATTATAGTTTTCGCCATTGGTTATCATACCACTAAAGAGCATGCCAATTTCTGAATTTTTATATATTTTATTGACTATCCGTAATGCGCCAAAATTTTTTTGAGGTTCAGTTTGAAAAGAATCGGTCATTGCACCCAAAAGACCAATATTCCAATTGGTTGATTTGTTCGTTAACTTAATGCCACCTAAAATAGGCACAGGCGTTCCATTTATTGATTTGCCAATAGCCCGGGAATAAAATATTTCAATCGGTTGTAAAACATCTCTGCCACTACTACGAAAAATTTCACTACCTTCGACAAAAAATGGCCGCCTTTCACTCAATCTTACTGGATAACGCGAAAGATTTAAGGTATATGGGTCAGCCTCAATCTGGGCGAAGTCAGGAAAGAACGTTGCTGAAAAAGTGGATTGGGAGGTTAAATCCCACTTTAAAGTTAAACTGCCACAAGGTTTTATTGAATCGTTTGTGACACCCCTTTCATATCGCAAAATTCCCTCAGGATAGATTTCAAAATAGTAACCTTTTGACTCAGGATGAATATCTTTCGCTATTCCAAATTTGGAAACCCTAAAACCCTCTTTCTCTGTCACCTCTGTCCAGTAGGATACCTCTTGGGTTGCGGCAATAAAACGCTTAAAATTTATACCCCATTCTGAAGTATTCTTATTATAACGAATTGATTTAAATGGAATTTTAATTTCAATAATAAAATAATTATCATAGCAGCGTGTGGCAAAATACCATACACCATCCCAGCTTGCATCTTGGGTGTTCCCATCATCCAGAATCAGCCCATCAAAATATTTACCGCTCACGGTTACCTTAAAATAGTAAGCCACGGACTTACTTCCAAAAGGGTCAAGATAGACCGCAACCCAATCTTCATTTCCTCCGAGGTTTACCGTGAGTTTATTCTTTGATGTGAGGCATTTAAATACTACATAAAGATTATTGGCATCTTGCAGGAGATAAACTACGGTGTACTCCGATGACGGTTCTCTTTCGTAAGGCAAATATTGAATAAATCCGTATGCCGAATCTGCAAACTGCCACGAATCTTCAATAATTCCATCTATTATTGGCGGATATTTAGTGTGATAAACTTGCACAGATTGGAAACTCAAAAAAAAGAAGAAAAACATTTTCCTCTTAGTCTTGGTGTACTTTTACACCATCTTTTCTTGCGAGATATTTGCGCTCATATCGTTGCCAATTTTCAATTATATTAACCGCTTTTGTTATTACAGGATCAAGGTTATTCCTGATATCCTCTAATTTCGGAACACATTTTATATGAGGTTCGACATTATTAATTTCTTTACCATTTAAGTAATACTCTCGAGAAGTAACGAGGCTCAATACTCCACCACCAGGCAGGATGACCTTCAAGGGTTGCCCGGTGCATTTTGCTGTCGCTTCCCCTAATAACAGAGCTCTCTTATTAAAATATAATACACTAACAAAGGACTGAGTTGCACTTGCACTATAAGAATTTATTAACACAACTAAGGGACCAAGATATTTAGGTCCGCGACATGGACTTATCACATCGGGTCCTAGCCATTCCCATTTATCCTCAAAAAAGTTTCTTGCATAATAAAAAGGTATGTGCTTCCGCGTTTTTAATTTATAAGTTTTTACTGGCTTATTAATAAGACAAGAGATTATTCCAAATGCGTTACTGCTATTGCCGCCAGTATTATATCGGACATCAATAATCATTCCCTTTATTTTTTTTATAGATTTAATTTCTTTTTTAAAATATTGCACACTTTTCTCAGTCATAAAGGTGGGAATCTCAAAATAGAAAATACCATTTCCCAAGTCTTTTTTTAAAAGAGGATAACTTCTATTGACCTTCCAAATAAATTTTTTACTTCTTTTTAAGTTTGAACCTCTTTTAAGAAAAACTTTGATATTTTTATTATTTGCTTTTCTTAGCTCAAGCACAATGCTTGTATTTTCCGGTCCCCTAAGAAGTTCGGGAAGTGCAAACTGCTTTACAGAAAGTGGAGTATATTTAAGGACTCTTTCCTGAAAGTATTTATGTGTCGGAATTCCATTAATTGATACTATTTCATCCCCTATTTCTATCTTCTGTTCATGAATTTCTTCATTATTTTTGTCAACATTAGTGATCACAAATTTATTCTCTATTAGTTGGATTTCCACTGGCGGAGTAATAAGGTGGGATTCAATCTCCTTAGGTATTCTTATTTTTGTGTGGCCATCATCTAATCGGGCTACTAATTCCTGAAGTAAATAATAATAATCTCTTACATTTTTAGTCCTTATTGTTTTGGGAATATATTTTTGTATTAATTTGTCCCAGTGTAATTTTGAGAGTCTATCCTTGTATATAAAATTAAACTTTATTTCAGCCCATATTTGCATAAGTCCAAAAATTTTTTCCTCGGCCGACATATTTTTTAGTTTCGTTATCATATTGCTCCTTACTATTCAAGTGGGTGCTCGGAAATTTCGCAGCAGGGAAATATAAGATGAGCTTTCCGGACACCTATTTTATTCAAACTTGACCTATAAAAAAGGAGGGGGGACCCCGGTGCCGGCGTCCCCTCTCGTCGATAGAGACTACGTACCACAGCCACAGTTAACATCACAGTTTTGGTAACACACTTTATTACCTGGAGCTCTTATCGGTATATCTCTTGGTTCAAGTAGTAGCCCTATCTCCATTGGTTGCATTAGGTAAGTCATTTTTTATCACCTCCTTTCATTTTATTTATTTTGTTGAGATAGTCAAGGTAAAATAATTCAAGTGCATCCTCTAGAGATTTAGATTCAACTAAACAACCTCTTCCTTCTCCAGAAGATGTAATTTTTGCTAATGTGCAACCACCCATGCAGAAAGGCAAAGCCTTGCAATTTAAACAATTTTCATCCTCAAAAGGGTCTTTACACAACCATTTTGTTAGCTGTATAGAATTGAATATACATTTGCCTTCTTCATCAATCCTTGCTACCGGTGGTAATATTTCCATTGAAACATTGCACTTGTAAACCTTACCTTCTGAGTCAATTTCAAAATGTTCGAAGACATCCGCTGGACAGAAATAAGAATTCCCAAAACGGGAAAAGCGAGAAACATTATATCCTTTTTTAATGGCTAACTTAGAAAGGTTCATTGTCAATTTAGGGGCATTCAGCTTAAAGCACAAGTATGATTCAGTTCTATGGTCATTCTTTCCCCACTTTTTAGCAGGTAAAAAAGTACTTTTAAAGTAAACATTTAATTGGGGTCTCAAATCAGATGGAAAAAGGTCAAGCACCTCACCTACTCTTTCATAATTATTTTCATCAAAGTTGATTCTCAAATTTACATATCGTAAATTCTTTGCTATATCTGAAGTTACTAATCGGCAGAGATTATTAAACACAGTATTAAAGGTTTCTCCACCATTTTTGAGTGGTCTATATCTATTATGAATCTCCGGAGGTCCATCTATAGTTACCTGCACACCTTTTATAGATAACTCCTCAAACTTACGAATAATTTTATCAGTCATAAGATATCCATTAGTAGTTAAATATGCCTCATATTTAGAATGAGTTTCTGTGCAAATCTTTTTCAATTCTTGAGTTAGTTTCTCTATCACTGGTAAAGATAATAAAGGTTCTCCACCAAACCAACCAATTTGTAATATCTTGCTAACGTCTTTCGTTCTATTGTACACAAATTTTATAATTCTTTCTTGAACCGCCTCACTCATTATACTTCTTTCGGACGGCGGAGATTCAAAACAGTAAATACATCTGAAATTGCAGTTCATTGTAGGGCAAAGTGTTAAAGATAGCACGGTATCTTGAAATCTTGCTTTTCTATTTTTAAATTTCAGTAGAGCAAGTTCGTCTAAATTTTCTGGAATCAAAAAACTCCCTTTTACTAACGCTTGGAATAATTCTTTGTTACGCCCTATATGTAAATCACAAGTATTGGGTTCCTGTAGAATTTTTTGCACTTCTTGATAATCCTGCGCTTCTATTTTTGCAAAACCACCACTTAATGCATTAAAGGCCAAATGGGTACCATCTTCAGCATCAAAGAAGAAATTGTATTTGGATGGTTTATATCTTTTATTTTCTTGGTTTAGTTCATTATCATCCATATACTGCGCTCCTTTTTAAACAAAGCGATGTATAAAAACGATTTTTTCATGACCCTTCTCGCTGCGGGATTTGAAGGTTTTTTTCTCAACCAGCATCCCAACCTTAACCCAATTACCCCACCTTCAACCCCACAGGGGTCAGGACCGGAACCGTAATTACACAAACTGTAGCATGCCCTGATGTAAATCAGGATCACTAATCCTATCTTCGTGTTTATAAAAGGCTTACGCCTTAACTCCAAGTTCATAAGATAAACTCCTTATTACTAAAATTCCTTTTTCCATTACCCTTTTCTCCTTTCTCTTTTCACTTCTAACCTCTCACCTTCAACCCCTTTGTTTAACCCGCCCCGCCAGGAGGAAACAGCGGGGCGGAGGGGAGTGTGAAGGGGGAGGTTGTCCTTCACAGAAAAATTGATACTCGCAAGCTAAAACCCTGCCTACATTCAATCCCTTTACCCTATATATATGCAAAAATCATGCCCACTAAAACTCATGAAATTTCAATAATTTCATTTTTCAAACTGACATCCAATGTCAGTAAGTTATCCACAAATTATCCACAAAATCGTGCAAATGCAGGACAGTTCAGCATTTTAGCCACTGACATTTTATGTCAGTGGTTTGACATAAAATGTCAGTAAAACCGATTTTTACCACTTTTTTACAGAAACCCCTGAAATCCTCCGAAATTTCAACACTTTAATATTAAAAATCAGGCTATTTTTTTGATAATTCTTGTCGTATTTTTCAATTTTCTCAAGGCTTGAGTCTATTAAAAAATCGAAGTTTTTATCACAAATTTAAAGGTTGAAAATTGACAATGTAAGTCTTTGATAAAAAATCAAATTATTTTCTCTATTCTAAAATTACAAATTATTCAGTTAGAATTTTTTGTAGCATATTTTAGTTTCATATCTCGGTTCGATAGTTTTAGAATTGTAGAATAATGGAATAAA
>JBDRWD010000074.1 GCA_039802205.1 candidate division WOR-3 bacterium | reverse complement strand
TATAAGACCAAGGTATCTATTCGGAGTGGCTGGGTTGCCTAATCTTTCTATTAATCATTTAGCGAAATACCCTGGGATTTAAAAACATTTATCCGCAGGCTAAAGCCTGCGCCTACCATTTTACCGGTTACCACCCGACTAACTTTTTATTTATGCAATGCGAAAGCCTTGCCCTACGAAGGGCATCAATCAAAACCTTGTCCGACACTGAAATTATTGGATGCCCTTACCAATTTTGCCCATAGGTTTTATTGTCACTAAATAAAACATTTTATAAAAATGTGGAGAGGACTCAGGTTCAATCTACCAGTTCGGCTTTCTTTTCTCCAAAAATGCTTTCATCCCTTCTTTTGCCTCTTCAGTTGAAAACAAAATGCTGAAGGCTTCAGTTTCATAAGAATTTGCCGTCTGTAAATTAGCATCAATCCCCCGGTTGATGACGGTCTTAGCGATCTTCACTGCATTAGGACCGGCATTTTCAATGATTTTCTTGGCAATATTTCTTGCCTCTTCAAGCAAGCTCTCTGCCGGAACAACTTTATTTACCAAACCAATACGGTAAGCCTCCTGAGCATCAATCATCTCACCTGTAAAGATTAACTCCTTAGCCTTACTCACACCCACCAAACGCGCCAGGCGCTGAGTGCCGGCATGCCCGGGTATTAATCCAAGTTTCACTTCAGGCTGACCGAACTTGGCTTTTTCAGAAGCAATGCGGATATCGCATGCCATAGCGATTTCACAACCAGAACCGAGGGCATAGCCGTTAACCGCAGCAATCACAACTTTTTCCATATTTTCAATGAAAGAAAGAACCCGCTGCCCCAGCTGACTGTATTCCCGTGCCTGCAGGGAATCCATCTGGGCAAGTCGGGAAATGTCAGAACCTGACACGAAAGATTTTCCTTCACCAGTAATTATTATAACCCGCACCTCTTTATTTTCGTTGAATTCCTTCATCGCCGATTCGATTTCTAAGATTGTCTCGGTATTAACCGCGTTTAAGACTTCGGGTCTGTTTACTTTTAAAAGAGCGATTTTATCAGAAATTTCAACTACGATATTTCTGTATTCCTTCATTTTTGCCTCCCTTTATTCAATCTTGGCTTTTAAAGATATCAGTAGCACGGGGAAAATCAAAAGCAAGATAAAAACTTTTCCAGTTTATGGAGAAATCGTTAAATCCAGGATCATCCACATTAAAGAATAAACGGCTTTCCGCTCGCACAGCATTGAAGCCCATGCGCAGGCTCAGAAAATAGTGGGTAATACCAATCGCTAAATCAATAAGTGTCTCCTCTTTAAACCCCCAGGCACTCATCCCGGAATATAGATAAAAACTCAGTGGTATTATCTCAAAGGATTTTCTTTGGGCGCTCCAGGAAACAAAATAAATATATGCGGGAGCAATGAATCCAGTAAGTGCCAGACCATCTGAAGTAAAGTTTGCATTGTGGATAACTCGAAATCCACGCGTGTCCAAGCCAATTGCCTTGTAGACAATCGCTAAATCACTAATTCGGTAATCCATATGTTTAGGAAGAACAACAATTCCACCGGTAGGATTAAAAAATAACCGCAGTGTTGTTTCGTATTTTTGAGCGTTGAGCAGGACAAAAGAAAAAAAGATGTGGGTTAACCACATTCTACTTTTACCCATAATTTAATATATTCAGTTTTTGAAGCCAAGTCAATGGAATCCTTTCAAGGTGATAGAAAAACTCTGATTTCGTGGGTGACCTCAATTAAAGCCCAGTATTTTGGAAATGGACCAGGATTTACAATTACCGTGGAGCCAAGTTTATCCATACCCCGTGCCTCATGAATATGACCACACAGACCTAATTCAAACTGATTTTTTTCAATAAAATCACGAATCAATTTACTACCCACATGCATCCCCATCATGGTCTTATCGACATGGGTATTGAAAGGAGGTGCGTGACTGACAAATATTTGCCGGCCGCCTTTATTACGGTGATTGCTTAAGATTTTGGTTATCTCTTCATCAGAGTATTCTTGTGGTGTCTGAAAGGGAGTATAACCGCTACCGCCGATTCCGAAAAAAATCAAACCATTGAACTCCTTCGTCTCCCCGTGCAAATTTATTCCTTCATCCCTCAAGAGATCTAAAACTTCAAACTGATCACAGTTCCCAGGTACACCAAGGATATTGGGATTAAATTGTCGTAGATTATCAAGCACAGTTAAAGCTTCTTTCTTGCCACCAAAATTGGTGATGTCTCCGGAGATAACAATCAAATCCACCATCCCCAATAGTTCAATTACTTCTTTCTCATAGTTTATTCGACCGTGGATATCGGAAATTGCTAAGATCTTCATTTAAAGGCACTAAGGCGGTGATAATTTATAATATCTTTTAAAATGGTGGCCGCAATCGCTTCCAAACCCGAAGCCCCGCCCATAATGGTCAAATCCCCCATGTACCTGGTATAAAATGTAATACCCTTATTCGCACCGTAAATGCTAAACAATGGATCACTGCTATCGAGATATTCTGGATTTACCGAAATCGTTGGTTCATTATTTTCAATTATTAAATTACCAATCAAACGCACTGCTTTCCCCTGCCGGACATGAGAAATGATCTCCCGCTCACTTAATTCCATAATACCCCGACAGTAAATTGTTTTAAGGTCAACGCATTTGCCGGTAAGCAACAAACCGATGATCACCATCTTATAACAGGTATCAATTCCTTCAAGATCAAATCTATAATCAGGCTCCGCGATACCCAACCGCACTGCCTCCTGAATTGCCTCCAGTTTGGTACGGGCCTCAAACATTATTTTGTCCAAAACATAATTGCTGGTCCCATTAAGAATCCCTCTCACTTTATAGACACCGGCATTAATCAGTTCATTCACCATTCCTGCTGCTGGGAGTGCTCCGCCGGTCGTCGCACTTAAACCGATATACACACCGCTGGATTTAGCCACCTGGAAGAGTTCATCACCTTTGAAAACAATCGGTGCTTTATTCACACAAATAATTGGAATACCCTTTTTCACGGCCGTAAGTAAGTAAGGGTAACTTAAACCTGCATCAAGCCGAGAGCCAGGCAAACCGTCGATCAAAATATCAATCTTTTGCTGGTTAATTAATGGCATAAAAGATTCGATAGATTCTTTACCCACACGGTTGACCGGTTGACCTTTCTCTTTTTCCTCCAAGACAGTTCGGATATCAATCTCGTCGTTTGCCAGAAAACTCCTTGAATCAGCGATAGCAGTGAATTTTAAAGCAAATCCGAAATCTGCCCATAATTTAGCTTGATTCTCAAGATAGTGTCTTAAAAATGCCCTTATCACTCTACCCATTCCCAGCAATCCAACCTTGTATTCGTGTTTATTTCGTTCTTGGGGCATTTTTAATGATTATATATAAAAAATAAAAACAGTCAACAATTTCTGGAGCTAATTCCTTTCAACTTTTTGTCAAATTATTTTTATGCGCTGGATTATTAGCGGTAGCCGCGCCCTTCAGGGTGCGAAATACCTTGGGATTTAAAAACATTTATCCGCAGGCTAAAGCCTGCGCCTACCATTTTACTAGTTACCACCCGACTAACTTTTTATTTATGCAATGCGAAAGCCTTGCCCTACGCTGAATTATTGATTATCCTTACAAATTTTGTCTATGAGTTTAATCCTGCCTTCACAAGATAGAAAAAAATATGAAAAGGACTCAAAAAAAGACAAATCTTGACAATCTTGATTTGCAAGTTATAATTTAAAAAGACGGAGGAGATTATGGAGTTAGGGTTGCTATTATCAATAATAACAATTGGAAGTCTTTGTTCTGGAGTCAATAACATCCCTATTTTTGGCTCAATCTTAAAAGGACAATATACCCCCGAAATTTATGGTGACGGAACAAAGATTATATTCTCCAATGGTATCTCATTTGATACAAAACTTCTTGGGAAAAATGGAGAGCCTGATTTGCCTGCTGATTTAAAGACCCAATATCGTGATAATGAGTTAGGTTATTATATTGTCCAGTTTACAGAACCGATATATGGACCAGAAAAGGACTGGCTTGGATCCCAGGGTGTAAAGATTCATTTTTATGTCCCAAATTATGGATTTGTTATCTCTCTAAAGGGTAAGACACAGCAAAATGTAGTCCTCTCAAATCCCTCAGTGAACTGGATGGGCATTTACCAGCCTGCCTACAAAATCTCAGGGCTATTTGATACCGTTGGGGATGAAAATAAAGTAACAATTCTTTTATTCCCGGATGCTGATATTACAGGAGTTTTGAATGAGATAAAAGAAATTACCTGCCGGAAAAATTTTATAATCTCAGACAATGGTATAAACAAAATTATCCAGGGTGTGGTAAATAAAAAAGATATCAATTCCCTCGCACGAATCAAAGGAATTTATTGGATTGAACCATATATTGAACCCGAATTGTGCAATATTGATGTCCAGTGGATACTCCAGGATGCCGAACCGAATGTAAGAAAAATCTGGGATAAAGGCATTTGTGGAGAAGGTGAGATAGTTAACTCCGTTGATGCAGGGATATATACAACCCATTATGCACATTGCTCGGGTAGCCCGCCAGTACCAAATTTTGGTTATTATCCTGACCATAATGCAATCGTGGTTTATGATTCCGCAGGTCCTTATTGTGTATTTGGGGGGTCGTCACACGGCACATTCACTGCGGGGACTTTAACTGGAGATGATACTTTAACCCCGGGCAATTCTTTATATGATGGCATTGCCAAGCGATCAAGATTATACCATTCCCAATTAGGGGGAAACGGAAGCACATTTTTTATTTTTCCGGACCTCAATGACCTTTATATCCGACCTTACAACCTGTATTATCCACCAACCCGCGCATATATCAGCAGTAATCAATGGGGTGCCGATGTTGCGGGCAGGTATACAGCCCATTGCCAGCAGGTCGATCAATTTATGTGGTCTCACAAAGACTTTTTAATTTTATCTGCGGTCGGCAGCAGCGGACCAGGCCCCGGAACAGTCGGTTCTCCGGCATCTGCCAAAAATTGTATTGCCGTAGGTGCTACCGGAAATAGAACATCAGGATATACGCAGTATCAAAGTTATAATAGCCGTGGTCCAACAGTTGATGGTAGATTAAAACCTACTGTCCTTGCTCCGGGCGGACCAGTTACTTCATCCGGTAATCCACCCAATGGTTATATTACAATGAGTGGCACAAGTGTGGCAACACCGGGTGCCTCTGGTGCTGGGGTTTTAGTCCGTCAATATTTGAGGGAAGGCTGGTATCCAAATGGAAAAAAGAATGCAGCAAATTCATGGTCATACATCAGTTCCGCAATGATCAAGGCAATATTGATAAACTGTGCAGACCCCAATGTGGGAAATTATACCGTCCCGGATAACAATATCGGCTGGGGTCGGATTGACCTTGATTCAACACTTTATTTTGATGGTGATTTGCGTAAGACCTTGCTCTATGACGATACAATCGGACTTTTGACCGGGGAGACAAAGGATTTCTATTTTAATATTCCCTCAAGTTCCGCAAACCTGAAGATTACTTTGGTCTGGACTGATTATCCAGGTAATCCTGTAGTCTTAAAACAACTCGTGAACGACCTTGATTTATATGTCCGGAGCCCTTCGGGCACATATTACCGCGGCAATCAATATTCTCAGGGACAATCAATACCCAATCCATCAGTCCGTGATACATTGAATGTTGAAGAATGTGTGAGGGTTAATGCGCCAGATTCAGGTGACTGGTTTGTGCGGATTGAAGGTAGGAATATACCTTTTGGTCCCCAGCCATTTGCTTTGGTGATTACTTATACCGGCTCTGGTACTGCTGGTTTTGTTTCTCTTGATAAACCAGTCTATCGTGCCAATGATTTTATTATTGATACAGTAAGGATAAGGGTTGAAGATTCGAATTATGGTTCTCTGGGTATACATGATACATTATTAGTGTCCATACGAGGGAAATATATTGAGACCCAGCCTGAGACCTTGAAGTGTCTTGAACTTGCTGAAAGTGCTTATGTATTCAAAGGTGAGATACCTTTACTCTTTCGGGGTGCGGTTCATAACGACGGCAAACTCTCGGTATGCCAGGGTGATACGATATATGTTTCATATACCGACAACAATCCGCCATTTATTTCTCAGGTCTGGGCGGGTGTGGATGCCTGGTATTTTTTGATTTCAAATGTCCATTGCGAAAATATTGAAGCCCACTCGGTTGATGTTTGCTGGAATACAAATGAAGGGTCAAATTCAAAGGTTTATTATGGGACTAATCCGAATAATTTAAATCAGGTTGTATCGGTTGATACCCCTTATGTATTGTTCCATCGGGTGAAAATCAATGGTCTTGAAGAAAATATGACTTATTATTATGATGTGGAATCAAGGGATTTTCGTGGTAATACCGTGCGGGATGACAACGGCGGTTTACATTACTCATTTGCGACCAAAAAAGCAACCCTGACCGATGTGCTTGTGGTTTTATTGAATAATCATCTTACGGGTGAAGAATTTGCCCATCCGGAATTTTTGAGGAATGCATTGAGTTCTGGTGGCTGGTCATACAACTGGTGGTCAACAAAGGATATGGGGCAGTTCAGGCGTGATGATTTGAAATGGTACAAGGCAATATTCTTCCAGGTAGGACAGGAGAACTATCCGGTCTGGACCATTGCCCAGAAAGAGACGATAAAATTATACCATGATGGTGGAGCAAGGTTTGTAGTAACTGGACACGATATCGCCTGGGACCCCTGGAATAATAGTCCTTCAGCCGATACCTTATTCTGCAAAGACTATCTCCATTATCGGTTCATCGGTGATATCTACTCCAGCACCTGGAATACCCTGCGCGGTATTTCCGGAGACCCGATCTCCGGCGATTACACAACTGGCGCTCCCTACCAGCCATTCCGTGCGGGAGCAGTCGCGGATGCGATATTGCTTTCGGGTACAGGTGCAGCAGGAATTGGCTCTTATGTCTGGCATGGTAATGCTGCAAACGATTCCTGTGGAATAAGGTGGGAATCAACGAATAATATGGGCACACCCGGTGATGGTATCTGGGGTGGTCATAAGACCAGGGTTGTAGCAAACTGTTTTGAGATAACCCAGATTGATACAACAAATCCTAATAGTCCGATAAGAAATGATATAATAAATAAAACACTTATCTGGCTCATCGGCCATGACCATCCGGATGTGGTGATTAATTCCCCGGTTGCGGATACGACATATACAACGAGTCCAATAATCATTGACTGGAATGCCACGGCTTATGGTGGTGCGGAGATTGATACAATCAGGATAGAATATTCACCGGATGGCGGTCAGACCTGGTGTTTGATAATTGCGGATACCGGATTGGTCGCTCCATATCAATGGGATGTGAGTAATATTCAGAATGGGAATAGATACCGAATGCGGATTACGGTAAATGATAAGGGTGCCTATCCTTCTCTAATTGGTTCTACCACAACCGGCAACTTTCGGATTAATATTCCGGGCAACGACAATTTCGGTCCGCGAGTGATTCCCAATTCAATAATTGTTGCAAATAATCCCAAATTTGTCACACCCGATGATACATTATTACCGTTTACGGCGGTTGTGAGCGATTCTCAATCTGGTTTGAGTATAATTAATTCTGCACAGTATTTTGCAAAGTCCGGAAATCAAACCACCGGCGAGTTGCCAATGACAGTCTCGGATGGTCAATGGGATGAGATAGAAGAAGGTGTGAATGGCACAATAAGATTGGTATATACTCCTGGCGTGGTGAATATCTGTTCTTTATTTGTGCGGGGATGTGATAGTTTACAGAACCTGGGTATGTGGTATCATCGGACATTTACTTTGATTGATGGTGATATAAGGATGACCGGTGTGATTGAAGATATGCAAAAAGAGTTTCCGATTGCCTTTGCCCTTTATACCCCTATGCCCAATCCAACAAGGGGCAAGACGAATATCGTCTATGCAATTCCGCATCCATCAAAGGTCAGTCTCCGAATATACAATTGTCTTGGGCAGGTTGTGCGGGTATTGTTAGAAAAAGAACAAGAACCGGGAGTCTATCAAATAATTTGGGATGGTGATGATTTTCTTGGTCGGAGACTACCCGCGGGAGTCTATTTTATAAAATTTGAAGCAGGTGGCGCTAAAAAGATTAAGAAGACAGTGTTATTAAGATAAATGTTGGGCAAACCTTCGGATTTGTACTGCAAATTGTTGAGCAAGCTCAACCACTACAAATGTTCGAAATGTAGTAGCAGAGCTTGTTCTGCAAAAGTAGGGCGAGGCTTTAGCCTCGCCAGGAAAAGCGATTAAATGGTAGCCGCAGGCTTCAGCCTGCGTGTGGTCTTTTTTATGGTTTGGATGTCGAGCAAACTCGACCACTACCGGAAAAAATAGTTAATTGTAGTGGCAGAGTTTGCTCTGCAACAATCAATGTTGAATATTATTATCGCGACTGGGAAGTCGCTCCTACAAAATTAAAAAGCAAAATCAATTTTAATCTTAAAAGATCTGCCAATATTTAATATCCGGTCTTTTATCTTTTTTTCATAAAGAATCTTATTGTGGTAATAGAATTCATAATCTTTTAGTTTTTCTGGGAATCTTTCCCGGATTTTCGTTATCACATTATGCCAGACCTTAGGATAAGGGTTTAATGAATCAAAGGTAATATTCTGGGCACCGGATTCTTCAGCAGATTTTATCAAGTCTTCAATCTCCTGGTCAGAATCAGTAAGATATGGCAGTATCGGTGCGACAAAGACCCATGTATAAATTTTATTTTCAGAAATTTTTTTGAGTGCCTTGAGTCTTTCTGATACCGGTGAAGAATTCGGTTCAAAGAGATTTTTTACATCAGGATTCAAGGTCGTTATCGTGAATCCTATTTCAATCTCTTTGATTTTCAAGAACAAATCTAAATCCCTCAAAACAAGCGAAGATTTTGTTAAAATTGAAACAGAATGCTGAAAATACCTCAGTATTTCAAGACATTTTCTTGTTAGCTGATATTTCTCTTCAATGGGTTGATACGCATCACAGACCGTACCGATTGAGATATGGCTCTTCGCCTTTAGTTGTTTTAATTGTTTCTGGAGAATCTCGGGTGCATTTATCTTTATATCCACAAAATCGCCCCATTCCTCATTATGATTGGTAAATCTTTTCATAAATACTGCATAACAATATGCGCATTTATGTTCACACCCGGTATAAGGATTTAATGCAAAATCAATTCCGGGAATTCCTGATTTATTCAGGATTGATTTACATAAAATTTCACGGTATAAGCTCAATTCAAGTCCCTATATATTATATTGAGTTAGAAAGAAGTGTCAACCAGATTGATCTCTGCCTCTACGATTCTTATTAAAGCTCTAAAGGTTTATTGCACTTGAGGAAAACATCCTGTAAAAATCAGAGGTGTCCGAAGCAAAATATTCTTGACAACCACAAGATTGTTAATATAATCCATTTATGGCTGTATTGATATGTTCAATTTTGTTTTCTTCTCCATTTAATCAAAATTTCTTTCTGATTGTCCAGCCTGATACAAATTTTAAATCAATCCACCAGTTACAGACAGAAGAACACAAAATGGATACAATAAATAATAAATCTGCTACTGGCTTTCAATCCGAACGGGCAATGATAAATTTTGCCCTGATTATTCTCATAATAATTCTTTTTATATTCTTTGCCACAATATTTTTGATTGCCCGAAGGATTTACTTAACAAAGAAATAAGGAGGGTTTATGACATTTTCTGTTCTTATTGGTATTTGTCTTTATTCTGCTTTTGATTTTCCTACAATCCATCAGATTGAATATAATCTGCACAAATCCGAGGCAGAATGGACACCAGTATCTTCAACAAAATTACCTTATGTGCCCCTTGAACCCGGAATAACAGGGATGGCAAAGAACTACTATGGTTATCTGCCATACTGGACAGATACAAGTTATTATCAGTATTTCCAGATTGAATTACTGACCCATATCTCTTATTTCTCGGTTGATATTGACCCATCAACCGGCAGTTTGGGAAGCATACCAAATGCCTCAAGATTTTATAAAATCCGCGATTATGCCCATCCACGCGGGGTCAGGATTCATATGACCTTCACAGTTTTCGGCAATACAAATGTTACAAACTTCCTGAATAATGCAACAGCAAGAAATAATGCCGTGAATAATATAAGAAATTTTATGACAAATTACGGTTGTGATGGTGCAAATATTGATTTTGAATTTGTCACGAGTGCGGTTCGGGATAGTTTTAATAGATTCATAAACGATTTAGCATATGCCTTATGGAACCATCCTAATGGCAGAAAAGAATTGTATTTAGCAACACCTGCAGTTCCTGAATGGTATCCAGGCTATGATTTTTCTTATCTTGGTTCACATTCTGATGGCTTGTTTATTATGGCTTATGATTATCACTGGAGTGGCTCAAGTGTTGCCGGACCGGTCTCGCCCTGTATCCCTTCTCCATTCTGGGGGCAGTATTGTGTTGCAAAATCAATCGGCAGTTATAAGGTATATGGTGTTCCTGGCTCAAAGATTGTCCTTGGTCTCCCCTATTATGGCTATGACTGGCCCACGGCCTCTGGTGATATTGGCAGTTCTACAACTGGAACCGGTTCAGCAGTGATATATTATTATGCCTTCCAAAATGCAAATACCTATGGCAGATTATGGGACAATTATTCCCAGACACCCTGGTATCGTTATAATTCAGGTGGCTGGCATCAATGCTGGTATGATGATTCAGTATCACTTGATATAAAATTTGGAATGGTAAATGATTCCATACTACAGGGTGCAGGTTGCTGGGCTTTAGGATATGACCGCAGTTATGACCATATATGGAATGCAATAAGAAGAAGATTCTGGATTGAACCGCCTACAAGGCACTGGACCGTTGAGGTAAATATAGATAGCCTCAATGTCCGTGATGGTCCGGGAACGAATTATAGGATAATCACTGAAGCACGACTCGGCACAAAATTTGTATCGTTTGATTATTATTACAATCAGGGTGTTTACTGGTATAAAGTCTATTTCCCATCCGCAAGTGGTCCATACTATGTTTGGATGTCTGGTGGTGATGGAACAAATTCACAATATATGAAAGGGACAACGAGGAATACAATCCTGCGCATAAATTCAAGTCTGGTCAATGTCCGCGAAGGTCCGGGAGCATCGTATCCAGTAATTACCCAGGTTGCAAATGGTCAAGTATTTGTTGCAGATTCATTTTCTGGTAATTGGGCAAGGATATATTTACAATTAACGGATAAACCACGGGGTTGGGTTTATATTCCGTATACCATAATAAACAATCCCGAAGATTATAATACCTATAATTGTAGCATCCAGAGCTTAACATATCCTTCAACCGTTAATTCACTTGATACATTCACGGTATCAATGCATATTCAAAATACTGGATACGGACCGTTTGATACCCTTGTCTATCTCAAAGGAACGGGCAGGAGTCCATTCTATTATCCAGCAACCTGGAAGGATACGATCCGTGCAAAGTTAACTGGATTCTGGGGATTGCCCGGTCAGGTCTTTTATAATTATGCAAAATTCAGAGCACCGAGCGTGCCGAATCAAACAACAATTGCCGATACATTTAGATTTGAAAGGAATGGGGTTCTATTTGGTCCGCAGATAATTGTCAGTGTCGTTGTCAACCCGGTAGGGATTGGAGAAAAACAACATTTGACTGTCCAAAATCAATTGATAAAAGAAACAATTTTCAGCAAAGAACTGCATATCAATCTAACTGAGATTGAAATCCCCTGCGAGATATTTGTATATAACATTCTGGGCGAGAGGATTATACACAAGAAAGTGTATCACAAACAAGAAATTCACTTCGGACAGGACCTGAAATCTGGTGTCTATTTTGTGGTTCTAAAAACGCCCGATAAAATAATAAAAACCAAGATAATAAAAATAAATTGACGAAATGTAGTAGCAGAGTTTACTCTGCAAAATTTAATAGTTGTAGTGGCAGACCTTGGTTTGCAAATATTTAAAAGGGCAAATCTTTAGCCAATTTCCTCTGTAGGGCAAGGCTTTAGCCTTGCAAGAATAAAAAGGTCTGCCCTACTAATCCCCCTATTTCCCCCTTTAAGAAAGGGAGATTGAGGGGGATTGCATCGATTTTACCCTGTTATTCCAAAGGTAAAATGTCCCCTTAATTTCAAAGCGAGATGTCCCCTTATGATATTTAATTCTTTTCTCATGTCAACTACTGCTTACCATTGCAATGAAATTTCTGAATAAGTCTTCCCTGGTAATAAACACTAATCTGTTTTTCAGGAATAATTCGCAATTCAATCTCCACATTTCCCCAGTAGGCACGATAATCAAAATTGGTCAATTG
>JBDRWD010000073.1 GCA_039802205.1 candidate division WOR-3 bacterium | reverse complement strand
AATACCACAAATTATGGTGTCAGTAATACCTTCACAATTGCTCCGCAAACCATAAAAGTGACTTCACCATTGAATGGCGACATCTGGTATGCGGGTAGGAGTTATTATATCACCTGGGACTGGACCGGCGACTTTTCTAATGCCCGATTAGACTACTCTACTGATGGTGGAACTACCTGGAATCAAATCGCTCAGAACGCCGCCAATGACGGTTATTACCTCTGGACCGTTCCCAATGTCTCAGGCATGAACTGCCGGATTAGAATTGCCAATACCCAGAATACCAATGCCTATGGTTTGAGCCAGACATTTGAAATTCGCAGTGGTGGAAAAATAAGACGCTAACATAAGCAAAAATTAATCAAAGGGGGGAGTGTTGCCACTCCCCCCTTTTTTGGAGAGATTAAACTTTTGGGCGACCCTTTATAAACTGTATCATAACCAGTAAAAATGGTAGGCGCAGGCTTTAGCCTGCGGATAAATATGGCTAAATCTCAAGATATTACGCACGCTAAAGGGTGCGGCTACCAACTACATTCCTTCAGATAATACGCACTGCAAAAATTGTAGTGGCAGACCTTGGTCTGCAAATTTTCTTAAATCAATCCCCCTGTTGCCCCCTTTCGTAAATCAATCTCCCCCAATCCCCCTTTCGTAAAGGAGGAAACAGGGGGATTAGTTAGTAATACTTTCAATCACAATCTGGTAAGCGTTTGGTAAGTGTATTTTGGTAAAATTTATTGTGATTAGAAAGCTGTATAATGCCCGCTTTAGGATTAAACCAATAAAAAAAAGCAAGATGGTCTCTGCTCCGAACAGGAAAAAACATATTAATAAATCTAAGAAATTATGGCTTTTAAAAATATATAAAGACTATGAAATCCGTGATTGGTCAATTGATTGAAAGGAGGTATTATGAAAACTTTTACTAAGTCTCATTGTTGGATGGTCTTTTTATGCATTACCCTACCCATCTTTCTTTTGGGGAATACAAATATTCCCGTACCTGCAAAAATGGATAGCGACTGGTTGACAACCATCCAGCAGAAAATAAAAGAATCTGAATATGAAATAAGGTGGCAGGATAAAGCAGGTTGTTATCAATCTCCTAACCGTGCTCAAAATCTCCGTTTTTCATATTACCTTGACGGTTTCAAAGCTGAACCGAGGGTTTATGAAAAAGATAATTTCTGGTCTGTGATAATTAAATTGATTTCTGTTGGAAGAAACAAAAAAGAAGGTATATATCAAGGAGATATATTAAAAGTTGATAAGAACAAAGCCGAAGTAATAGGAAATCTGTTGAAAATTGATTTTGAAAATATGGAAAGTGGAATGAGGCAAAACTTTGTGGTATCCAAAAAGTTGAAAGGAAAAGGCAATCTGAATTTGAATCTCACTGTAGAATTATTGGGTGTTGAGATGAATGTCATTGATGATAAAATAAGCTTTATCCGTGCAGTGCCGGGTGGTTCTTGTGTTATGAACTATCTGGATATGAAGGTATCGGATGCAAATGGTAAAATGATTCCCGCCCATTTTGAAAAATCCGAAAATGGATTCAAAATTGTCATAGAAGATGCTAATGCAGTTTATCCCATAACTGTCGACCCATTATCTCAAACTCCCAACTGGACAGGTGAAAGTAATCAAATATTGTCGTTTTATGGAATTGCAGTAGCCTCAGCCGGTGATGTCAATGGTGATGGATACTCGGATGTAATAGTCGGTGCAGAGTGGTTTGATAATGGACAAGAGGAGGAAGGCAGGGCTTTTGTTTATCACGGTTCAGCAACCGGATTACCAACTTCACCAAACTGGACTAATGAACCAAATCAGGCATATGCTCATTATGGATATGCAGTTTCCTGTGCTGGTGATATTAATGACGATGGATATCAGGATGTTCTAATTGGGGCACCCGGTTATGACGCCGGATTCCAAGATGTGGGTGCCGCATACCTGTATTATGGTTCTGCTTCTGGCTTATCCAATACAGCATACTGGATTGGGCAATCAAATCAGGCAAATGCCCATTACGGTAATTCATTATCCTGTGCTGGAGATGTCAATGGTGATGGATATTCAGATGTGATTGTCGGTGTTCCAGATTATGATAATGGGCAAACAGATGAAGGCATGGCATTTGTCTATTATGGCTCGCCTTATGGTTTACCTACTTCACCAAACTGGACCGGCGAATCAAACCAGGCATCTGCATATTACGGTATCTCGGTCTCTACGGCAGGCGATGTCAATGGCGATGGATATTCAGATGTAATAATTGGTGCTCACTATTATGACGGTGGACAGACTAATGAAGGTAGGGTTTATGTCTACCACGGCTCCGCATCTGGTTTAGCAACTTCGCCAAACTGGACCGGACAATCAAATCAGGCAGATGCTCATTATGGTTCTTCGGTTGCCTGCGCTGGTGATGTCAATGGCGATGGATATTCAGATGTAATAATTGGGATACCTGGATTTGACAATAACGAAACCGATGAAGGCCGGGCTTATGTCTATCATGGTTCCGCATCTGGATTGTCAACACTCCCGACCTGGTCTGCCGAACCAAATGTTTCAAATGCCTCATTCGGGCTATCAGTCGCTACTGCAGGCGATATAAATGGTGATGGATACGCGGATGTGATTGTTGGTGCCCCATCCTATACCAACGGACAGGGTGACGAAGGTGCTGCATTTGTTTATCATGGTTCAGCATCCGGATTATCAACAGCACCAATGTGGACCAATGAAGCAAATCAGAACAATGCATATTTTGGCTTTTCTGTCTCTACGGCGGGTGATGTCAATGGCGATGGATACGCAGATGTGATTGTTGGTGCCCCATTCTACACCAACGGACAGGATTACGAAGGTGCTGCATTTGTCTATCATGGTTCAGCATCCGGACTGTCAACAACACCCATGTGGACTAATGAATCAAATCAAAATAATGCATATTTTGGCTTTTCTGTCTCTACGGCGGGTGATGTCAATGGCGATGGATATGCTGATGTGATAGTAGGCGCGCATTATTATGATAATGGTGAAACTGACGAAGGACGGGCTTTCGTCTACCATGGCTCGGCAGCCGGATTATCCACAACCCCAAACTGGACCGACGAATCAAACCAACCATCTGCATATTACGGTGTCTCAGTATCTACGGCGGGTGATGTCAATGGCGATGGATATTCAGATGTAATAGTAGGCGCGCATTATTATGATAATGGTGAAACTGACGAAGGAAGGGCGTATGTATATCATGGTTCGGCTACCGGATTATCTACAACCCCAAACTGGATCGGCGAATCAAACCAACCATCTGCATATTACGGTGTCTCGGTCTCTACGGCAGGCGATGTCAATGGCGATGGATATTCAGATGTAATAGTAGGCGCGCATTTTTATGATAATGGTGAAAGTAATGAAGGTAGGGCTTTTGTCTATCATGGCTCGGCAGCCGGATTATCCACAACCCCAAACTGGATCGGCGAATCAAACCAACCTCTTGCACTATTCGGACAATCGGTTGCCGTAGCAGGTGATGTGAACCGTGATGGATATTCAGATGTAATAATAGGTGCTCCATCTTATGACAATGGTGAGGAAAACGAGGGAAGGGTATATGTTTTTCACGGTTCTCCAACCGGGTTATCAACATCACCAAACTGGATTAATGAATCAAATCAGACATATGTGTATTTTGGAAGATCGGTCTCTACTGCAGGTGATGTCAATGGCGATGGATATTCAGATGTAATCATAGGCGCGCATTATTATGATAATGGTGAAACTGACGAAGGACGGGCTTTCGTCTACCATGGCTCGGCAGCCGGATTATCCACAACCCCAAACTGGATCGGCGAATCAAACCAACCATCTGCATATTACGGTATCTCGGTCTCTGCTGCAGGCGATGTCAATGGCGATGGATATTCAGATGTGATAGTAGGTGCATATTTTTATGATTATGGCGAAACTGACGAAGGACGGGCTTTCGTCTACCATGGCTCGGCAGCCGGATTATCCACAACCCCAAACTGGATCGGCGAATCAAACCAGCCATCTGCATATTACGGTGTCTCGGTCTCCACTGCAGGCGATGTCAATGGCGATGGATATTCAGATGTGATAGTAGGTGCATATTTTTATGATAATGGCGAAAGTAATGAGGGTAGGGCTTTTGTCTATTATGGCAATGAAGCAATGGGTGTTAATGTAAAACCCGAGCAAATGAGACCAGATTTTTCCCGCCAGATTGTTCCACCATTATTCACTTATTCAAATAATTCATTCGGTTCAAGGTTATTCGGACGGTCGTCCTATGGTCGGGTTATTGCCAAGGCTCAGTTTGAAGTAAAACCACTGGGCGTGCCATTCAATGGCATAGATCTTGTGGAGTCAAACTGGATAAATCTTGGGACAACAGGGCAGCAAATAAGCCGTGTAATAACCGGGTTATCGGTCAATACCTGTTATAAATGGCGTGCAAGGATAAAATACCATCCAAAATATGGTTCACCGATACACTCAAGATGGTATTATATTCAATCAAATGGGCTTAATGAAACTGATTTCCGAACGGGCATACAGGTTGGTATTAATGAAGATAATACTGACCCAACACTCTATGAAATAAATTTAATGGCTAATAACTCACCCGGAAAAGTAAGATTCAAATACAGCGGATTAAAACATGGCAATGGAACTCTGGTAATCTACAACATTTTAGGCTCGGAAGTAAATAGATTCCAGGTTTCGGGCACAGAATACGAATGGCATGGCAAAGATAAAAATGGGAATACATGCGGTTCTGGTGTCTATTTTGCTCGGATAATATCCCCTGATTCTGCATCGAACAGCGTCAAATTCATATTTTTACAATAAATCAAATTCTGTTTGTGAAGTAGAAGTCAGAGGTATTTATGTTCGATAAAAAACAAAAGATACAACACAAAAATTTGGTTCTGTTGGCCATAATCTCTTTGTTGTGTTTCTCTTGCGGTCAGAAAGACCGGAGGTTAGTTATGCAAAACAAAATAAGATGCCAGGTTGTAAAAGATTCCTGGATATACAAGGCACAGCCTAATAAAAATTATGGGGATGGTGGTGGCTGGAAGGATATCACCGACCCTTACAACCCAACCACCATTCCCAAATTGTTTTTGGGTTTTTCCGGAACCGATAAGGAAATCGTTCTGCTCCAATTTGATATTACCAATTTACCTAAAGACAAGAAGCCAAAGCGCGCTGTGGTAAAATTATACAACGATTATTCAGGTTCTGATGCACCGACCCAAGTTGCGGCGAAGCAGATTTTATCTCCCTGGGAAGAGATGACCGTTACATGGAAGACTGCTCCGAAATTATCCGATAATGAAGTATCAGTCATTACAATCAAGGGTGCCCGTTCTGAGCGTGAAGGTGGGATATGGTACGAATGGGATGTGACACAGATTTTGGAAAAATGGCTCGCGGGTGAGCCAAACTACGGCATTGCCCTTGACCCGGTTGGCGAATATGGTGTGGAACGCGAATTTGTCTGCAGAGAGTATAAAGAAAAGTCAAACTTTGTTCCGACTTTGGAAGTAGAATACTGATGAAATTATGTGAAGTATAAAATCTTTTATTAATAGAAAAATTGTAGTGGCAGACCTTGGTCTGCAATATCTTCGCAAGGCTGAACTCGGGTTCTGAAAGACCATCGCTTTATGAAGGAAACCTTGCCCTACATTGTACCTGTCGATTGAAAGGCTAAGCCTTACCCTACATTAACTGAGCCCAAGGAACATAAAATCATTGACATAAAAATATTTTTTATTATAATTTTACCATCAAGGGGGTAATGTGAACTTCATCAATTTATTTTTAATAATCAGTGCGCTTATGCCCAATCCTCTAAAAAAGATTTGGGCTCTGCAGAAAGAATATTATGCTCCCCAATATGTAAACAAGGAGACAGGAACTTTTAATCCCTGGACCTGGAATCTGGTTAATCTACCCGGTGGTGAAATCCTCGGCACATTCAGCAATCCTAATTCCCAAAATTTAGCATTTGCGATTTCTTTTCGTGATATATGGCGTACAACTGACGGTGGTGCTAACTGGAGTTTATCATTGGAAAACTGTATGGCAAGTGGTGGGATATTATCAACAACTTCAAGGAGTATTGTCGTTGACGGCGGTGGTGTCGTCTGGATAACCTTGAATGGTGGAAATGACTGGGCAGAGGTCTTATACACCAACAATTTTCAGACCGCAAGTTTTGATGTTGCGGATACAGTAATCTATCTTGTGGATAGTATGCCACCAAGACTCTGGCGCAGCACAAATGCGGGATTATCCTGGCAGATAATTGCTACATTCAATAACCTTTATAGCATTGACTGCATCGCACATCTCAAGAGCAATCCTGGGGTGTTCTGGTTCACTGGCCACACCACTCCAGATGATACATTGACCTATATCTACTTCTCTCCTTCTTCAGGATTCGTTGATACAATTGTCGCGGGCGAAGTCACTGATATTCAGCCCAATCCATATAATCCCAATCTTGTGCTCATTACCACTGACAACGGAATATACCAGTCAACATCAGCCCAGGGACCATGGACAAGGATAAATGAACCCTATGCATTCGGATTATTCCAGGCAGTGGATATTGAATTTACCGGCAATGACACAATTATTGTCTCAAGTGTTATCAATCCCGGAATATTCCGGGGCGTGAGGCAATATGGATTCTGGCTCTTCTCTTACGTTGAATCGCGGGAGATTGCAACCTTCATAAGTCCTGCAGGCTCAGGAACATTCTACGCAGGTAGTCTTGGAAAAGGAGTATTCAAAACGACCAATAATGGCTTATCATGGAGTGTCCAGAGAAACAATCTTTATGCCCATACACTTTTCAGTCCTGGTGCGGCAAGCTATCCTTCGCTTGATTCAATCATTTATGCGATCAGTCTGGGCGGAACTGTCTATCGCATTAGAAATTATGGAGCATCTTATGATACCTTAAAAAACTTTTTATTAATGGGCTCCGCAGTTGAATCCGCACCAACCAATCCCAATTTTATTATCGCCTCCTGTGCTGATGCCCAGATTGTCGGAACTACATTTTCCCTGGGGACGATATTTACCTCTTCGGATGGCGGTCAAAATTGGACAAAGGTTGATTCTACTTATCTGCCCACAGACTTTCTCATTACCAGTGACCCCAATGTCATCATTGGACTCTGTGATACATTTTTGATTCGTTCAACAAACGGCGGGGTCAATTTTACCCCGGTATTTGCACAACCTGCTTCTCTATCCAATCTTGCGGGGATTGATACAATCTTTGTAGAAACAAACAATTCGGTTTTCGTCAGTTATGACCGCGGTGCAACCTGGCAATTCTTAACGATTGACCCGGGGCAGGAGACAGGTGAAATATCTTATGATAACAATCAAAAAATCCTCTATCTCACGGATATTCCACTTTATCGGTACCATCTATTAACCAGTACTCTTGATAGCGTCCCGATTAATGGTTATGCCAATTTTTCTACCGATGTCGCACCAAATGGCAGTTTATATTTTCTATATTATGGAACGGATACAACCTATATTGCCCGCTCGTTTAATACCGGCAACACGATTGAACAAGAACCATTCCCCATCCCCCATTTCTTTGGCGGTCTACGAGCCTGCAATGGTGCCTTAATCTATTACGAAGGTGGCAGGAGATTCTGGGTGAGTACCGACATTACACACGGAATTACTGAAAGCAAAATAAGAAAAAACAATCAGTCTTTCTTTGTTCCTACACTCGTCAAGAAAAATTCGCTGGTGAGGCTTTCCTTCATGATAGACCAGTCGCGCACTTGTTTAATAAAATTACATGATGCAACCGGACGTCTGGTTAAAAATATCTATGAGGCAGATTTTGATCCCGGAATCCATAATCTTGAATTCAGCACTAAAGGACTAAACAGCGGTACTTATTTCTTAATTCTGAAATCCGATGGACAACAGAAAGTGCGGAAGATTATTATTTATTAAAGTAGAAAACCCTGAAAAACGGATTTACACGGATTAACAAAAAACAATAAATCCTCATGATTTTCATTCTTCACTTACAAGCTGGGGATAGATAAGGTTATTTTTTCCATCGTTCATAGTATACAAAAGATATGATATTCATCAAGATAGGACTTTCAGTCAACATAAGTCTTGACAAGACTTATGTCTTAAATATAATCTCCAATCTGAAAGGGGGTGTGATGAGACTTATATCGCTCCTCATGAGCCTAGGCATTGCGGGGTTACTTTATGCCAATTGGCAGTACATCGGTCCACCGGGTGGTCAGTTATATACTATGGCTATCTCACCGGTCAATGAGAACATGGTTTATGCAGGTTCATATTCCTCCCCGACAAAAATCTTCAGGTCCACCAACAAAGGTATAACCTGGACCGAGGTTGGTTCATTCGGAAGTTATTGTTATACGATGACTGTCAGCCAATCGGGCGTCATATACGCCGGATACTATGGCTCCATCTACAAATCAACCGATAACGGAGCGACCTGGATACCATCTTCAGTCGGCAATGTTGGTTTCTATGACCTTGAAGCACATCCTACCGATCCCAACACCATTTACGGCTGTGGCTACCGATATGTCAGCGGCAGTGATTATGCAATAGTCTTTATCAAAACAACGAATGCCGGAAATAACTGGTCAACGGTCGATGTCTATGTTGGCGGCTATTCTTATGGCTACGGTATCAGTGTTGACCGTAATAATCCCAATGTAATTTATGTTGGTGGCAGTGTCTATTCAACCACCTACGAACCAAGGATATTTAAGTCAACGAACGGCGGTAACACCTTTACCCAGGTATATTCTTCCACCGCCGGTTATTATGTCTATGATGTTGCAGTGAATCCTGCCAATTCTAACATCGTTTATGCCTGCACTTATTATGATGGTATTTATCGTTCCACTGATGCAGGCCAAAACTGGACAAAGGTCTCTTCAGCATACTACAATTATCGCCTTGGGGTTTCACCCGCAAACCCAAATTATGTTTATTGTTCAGGGATTTATTATTTTTACAGAAGTACTGACGCTGGTGAAACCTGGACCGACCTGACTGCAAGTCTCCCAGCAAATTATCATTATGGACTCGCGGTCAGCCGAACGAATCATTTAGAAGTTCTGGTTGGTAATCGGGCTGGTGCCTTCAAAACAACCAACGGCGGCACAAACTGGATTGCATCTAATGACGGCATAAATCTTGGTTTACCTGTGGTTGCTGCTACTGCTGCGCCATCAACACCTACGACTGTTTATATCCAGGTTGAAGATGTGGGCGTCTATAAAACGACAAATTGTGGGAGTTCCTGGATTCTCTGCCCTTCTTTTTCCAGTTGCGGCGATATGGCCTCTATTGCGGTTAAATACAACGACCCCAATTATGTAATGGCAATTGAAGGTCTTGGTTGAGGGACTGCCCAAGCTTATAAAAGCACAGACGGCGGGTCCGTCTGGTCATTAGCCGATCCTGGTTATTATAATACGGGGGGAGCAGTAGTAGCTGATCCGGTCAATACCAATGTTTTCTGGAGTTGTGGTGATGGTTATGTCAGCTCCATATATGTAATGGCAGCATCGAAAACAACCGACAACGGAACATCGTGGACCAGATATAACCTTGGCACTCTCACTGGTATGGCTTACGCCCTTGTCCTGGAACCAGGAAATTCTAATGTGGTATATGTCGGCGGTATAGAAAATAATGTCGCGACTATATACAAAACTACCAACGCCGGAAATAACTGGACCAAACTTACGGCGCCAGGATTACCAGACTCCGTGGTATATGCCCTGGCAATTGACCCCTATTATCCAAACGAAATATATGTCGGGACGAATAGAAGTTGTTACAAATCCACAAACGGAGGAAACACCTGGTTCACCACCAACTTTACTGGCGGCCGTGTGAATGCGATTGTTGTTAATCGGGGATCATCGGCTTACGAGGGTATCTATGTTGGTACCCATACCAACGGTGTATATCTAAGCACCGATTGGGGCACATCTTGGACACAGATAAATCAAGGCTTACAGAACCTGCAAATAAATTGTCTCGGCAAAAGTCAATCAATGTATATCTATGCCGGAACCCAAACCAAGGGAATCTATCGGTGGTCAATACAGGTCGGAAATGAAGAAACAGGAGATGACTTGATATCTTGGAGGAATAGATTGCATATTGAACCCAATCCTTCATCCGATGTCTTAAAGATCACCTACCAGTTAGATAAACCAGGAAAGGTCGTTCTGGGTATTTATGATATTCAGGGAAGGTTGGTAAGGCTATTAGAAAATAGATTTAGTCCTGCAGGAACACACTCTTTTATCGTGGATTGCCGTTCTCTGGATACAGAAATTTCTGCCGGGATATACTTCTGCCGATTGGTCACAGAAAAACATAATATCTACCAGAGGTTCATTATCGTCAAGTAATACTATATTCTACTAAAATCTTGATTTTCTTAATCTTGACATCTATCATCTTTTGAATATAATAGGGTGCTTCCTCGGTAGCTCAATGGTGGAGCATCCGGCTGTTAACCGGAGGGTTGCAGGTTCGAGTCCTGCCCGAGGAGTTTTTTATTGCCCAATAAATAAATCAAGCAAAAATAATAAACACTTTTAAAATATTGAATTTAATCTTTAAAATAATACCGATAGCCAATATCTAAATTGATTTGATAAACATCACCTTCCGTACCTCCTGCAAAATATGGAGCAATCCGCAATTGATTATTGAAAAGATAGATAACCGGGCTCGCATAAAACCCTTCAAGCAGGGAAAGACCAAAACGAAAATGTGTTTCATTCTTTAAATCACCGGTACCGAAGCCAAATCCTAATTTTATCACCGGCATTGGCAAATCAGAAGGTTTATGCTTTAAAAATTCTCCCTCAACGAATGCCTTATCGCGCGGTCCCAATCTCAAGCCAATACTTGGATAAACTAAGTCATAATCATACTCATTATTATAATGTTGAAAGACTTTTCCTGCACCCAGGTCAAAACCAATGTATCGGTGATTTAAGATAAAATTACCCGCAAAACCAAAATTACGGCTGTGATGCTCTTCGTCAAAGACATAACCTCTAAGATTCATTCCATAGATTGTATTGTCTTTGGCTTTATCATATACTCCCACACCTATTCCACCCGCATCATAAGGGACCAACCCCCCCACAGATTTCCACATAGGTACCTTTCATATATCCACCGTCAAGTTCAATATAAAAGATATCCTTCAATGAATCTTTTGCTATCGTTGTATCAAGGTTTGATTCAAGAACGGCAATACTGGCAATAGCAACGGGGATGCGTATAAAAACCCTATAACGACGGCATAAGTATTTTATTACTCGGTATACAAAAACACCTGTTACAATAAT
This sequence comes from candidate division WOR-3 bacterium, assembly GCA_039802205.1. Classification (NCBI taxonomy): domain Bacteria; kingdom Pseudomonadati; phylum Caldifarciminota; species Caldifarciminota bacterium. Next base: position 1,099 of record JBDRWD010000073.1, on the reverse strand, counting down.
ATTTGAAATCAATAAAACTTTAAATTCAGCAGGTGTGAGCCAGTTTTTCGGGAATAATAGAAATAAAGGGGCAGGGAGATATAATATAAAATTCAATAAAAACGGTTTCTCTTCAAAAATACAAATATCCCTCAATCTGCAATTCCTTTCGCGCCACAATATAAAGAGAATACCAGCTGGTATTACAAATAGCAAAAACCATTGCATTGATTTCAATCCCAATATATAACTCCCCCCTTCTTTTGTAAAATCAATAAAAAATCTAAATATTGAATGGAGCACAAGATATGAATAACCAAGACTGCCTGGTTTTTTTAAATAGCGTCTTATATATAGAAGCAACAAGATTATGAGAATCATTGCAATGATTTCATAGATCTGGGCAGGATGGACTGGCAGTGATATTGTAGCATTTGGGGCAAGCATATTATTATAAAGATGATAGTTATAACATGGTGAATGCTGTGCATAGACAATCGCCCAGGGAAGATTTGCCGGTTTGCCAAAACAACAACCACCGAATAGACAACCGATACGCATCAAGACAAAACCAGTAGGTAATGCAAATGCAAAGATATCAAATAGGTCAAATTTGAAGCCAAGGATTTTTCTAAAAATTTTTATACCAATCATTCCACCAATGAGCCATCCAATGTAGACCCTCTCATGGACTGACAATATTGAACTGTTTTTAATCCTGTCAAAGAATTCAACCGGAGTAAGCGTGAATAACTTAGAGCCAATGATGGCAAATATCAGCCCCCACACCATAACGATAAGAAATGGTATCAAAGGTAATCTTCTTTTGTAGACCTCCAAAACAACAATTGTAAAACCTGTATATACTGCAAGCAAGTAAAAAATTGGATATATACCTGTCAATTGGCTGGGATCAATTATCATTAAACGACCTATCTTTCTCCTTAAAAATTCTATTTATAATTTTTGATTTGTCAAGCAATACATTTACTGATTGTCGTTTCAAAGCGAAAATGTCACCTTTAACTTCAAAGGTAAAATGTCCCCAGGCGTGGCTCAAACCACGCTCAGAATTGAATCAGAAAGGAGATACCTTGATTTTTAAACAATTTTTGGTCTC
>JBDRWD010000072.1 GCA_039802205.1 candidate division WOR-3 bacterium | reverse complement strand
CGAGACCAAAAATTGTTTAAAAATCAAGGTATCTCCTTTCTGATTCAATTCTGAGCGTGGTTTGAGCCACGCCTGGGGACATTTTACCTTTGAAGTTAAAGGTGACATTTTCGCTTTGAAACGACATCGGGGCTTTTTGGGGCTTGACTAATCAGAAACATTGATTAGCATTATTATGAAGAGTGGCACAAAAATGCAAGTACAACAGATTAAACAAGGAGGATTGAAATGTGTGCCCAAAGAAGGGATTTTAATAGGATTGGGCTTGTGCCCTGTTTTTTAGTATTGCTATTTTTCATTGGCACAGGCTTTGCGCAGATAACCTGGCAGAAGACATATGGAGGGGCAGGCGGTGAGAAAGGTTTTTGTGTGGATCAAACCTTTGATGGAGGGTATATTATTGTAGGTGTGACAACATCTTTTGGAAATGCAGGCCAAGTTTATCTTATAAAGACCGATTCGTTGGGGGATACATTATGGACAAAAGTATACGGAGATGTGGGTTATGAATGGGGATATTTTGTTGAGCAAACCGCTGATGGCGGCTATATTATTGCTGGTGCTACAAATTCTTTTGGTAACGGTTATCAAATTTATCTAATTAAAACAGATTCCCTTGGCGATACCTTGTGGACAAAAACTTACGGTGATACTACCAACGAATATGGTCGTTCTGTGCAGCAAACAATGGATGGTGGTTTCATTGTTGTAGGCAGCGGATACGGCGGGGAAGTATATGATCCCGTTTACCTCATTAAGACTGACTCAATAGGAAATATCCTTTGGTCAAAAATTTACCAATCAGGTGAAGGTTTTTATGTTAGGCAAACTACCGATGGTGGCTATGTTATTGCCGCGCATTCGTTGAACATGCAAGCTTATCTTATCAAAACTAATAGTTCGGGTGATACGCTTTGGACGAAAACCTATGGTTCAACAACAAGCGCGTGGGAATATATTTATGCTGCTCTTCAGACCACTGATTACGGATTCATATGTGTTGGATACGCATCTAATTTTTATCCCGAGTATACGCAAATTTATCTTGTTAAAACTGATTCGCTCGGTGATACTTTGTGGACAAGACTTTATGGCGATGTTGGAAATAGCGCCATTGAAGGTTTTTCTGTCCAGCAAACTTACGATGGTGGCTATATTGTTGCTGGAATAACCAGTGCCATTGGATTTGTCGATATTTACTTAGTAAAGGTTGATTCTGTAGGAGATTCAGTCTGGAGTAAAACCTATGGAGGTGCAGATATTGATTGGGGTCATTACGTCCAGCAAACCAGCGACAGCGGGTTTATTATCGTAGGACATACTCTCTCGTTCGGCAATAATCGACAAATCTATCTCATCAAGACCGACAAGGATGGGAATGTGGCTGGGATAGGAGAGACAGGGAGACAGGGGGACGGGGAGACAAGGAGACTTGAGGTCTATCCGAATCCATTTCGTAACAGATTGGATATCAGATATCAGATAGGAGATAAGGGTCAAAAGATATCTCTTAAGATTTATGATGTCACAGGCAGGTTGGTTAAATCATTTAACCATTTAACCATTCGACCATTTAACCATGTTGTCTGGGACGGAAAAGATGACTTTGGTCGCAGGCTTCCTGCCGGTGTCTATTTCTGCCGGCTGGAAATTGACGAAACTGTGGTAGCAACAAAAGTTGTAGAATTAGAATAATCTGAGTATTTATCTTGGATAAAATAATGAGGTTCAAAATGGGGATACAAAGAAGCCTCTTAATTTTTATTTTGGTAATCTTATGTTTAGGTGTTGTGCAATTTGGTTATTCTGCAACACTCGGTTATGGGTTTACAAGGGTAGAGGGGTTAAGGACCAACGGAGTTCATATCAGGGCGGTTTATCAGAGTGATACAAGCATTGTGCTTGATACGGTGAGTTACCACCATCCATTCTATGGGGACGGATATTTTAGTATGTCCCGGTCTGGTTTGTTGCCTGCGGGCAAGTATGATGTCCATTTTGAGTATGGCAATTATTTCAGGAATAAAACAATAAACTACGACCCTGAGATTGGTCCGGTAAATATGGGTAATGTAGATTTGGTGCGGGTTGAGTATTATAGTGATGATACGATAATTGTGTTGAGAAACAGTCAGATGGAGGTGGTATTAAAAAGGCAGAATGGCATAATCCGTGGGTTAACTGTAAAAGGGCATAGTGGTCTATTATCTTTAACTGAGCCCGGTCAGATAATCTTGAGGGATACCTTAATTGCCAATGAATATCAACAAAATAATGGCACAGTTACGGATATTGATACAAACATAACTTCAAACCGGGTTCGTGTCGTCTTTGAAGTAAATTTCCCATATCACAAGGCAATAATAGACTATACAATGGATACACTGACATTGCGCTGGGATAACGAGGTCTGGCTACAGAATGTAAGTCCATCAAATGACCGGGCATTACGCCTTGATTTTTCTCTGCCCTTATTGGATAAGATGGATTATTTATTCTGGGCTAACGAGAATGCGCCATTAAGGATTGGTGATAGTCTATATAAGACTATTGCATACCGGCACAACTGGTGCATTTTACCTGTCGTGATTCTCTATGATACGACTTTGGATTATGGTCTTTCCTTTGTCTGTCCGTTTGAGGTGAAAAAGCCAGCATTGTCCTTCAGGTTAATAAAGAATTCATCAGTAGATACCTTTCGGGTTTCTTATAATTATCTGCGGATGGGCACACAAAACAGCAGGCATGCTCAGGCTTCTTTATACATAGTTCCTCACGAGGGTGATTGGCGGCCCGGTCTTGCCTGGATGCGAAATCGGTATCCTGAATACTTTGATGTGAATCCCAATTCAAATACACTTGAGAATGAGGGGAGATTCTTCTTTGGTGGTTATTATGACACTGGTGCAGATATGGATACTGCAAAGAGTTATGGGGTAAAGTGGGAAGAATACTACAGTCATCATCCATTCTTTGGATTATATGCACCACAGGATCGCGAACAATGGCTCCGCATACCAGACGGGAATACCGCAATTCCATTTTTTGATCCTGATTCTCCATATTATGATTGGTATCACAATGCAGGTGATCATCAGCACAGTTACCACTACGCTGATAGTATGATAGACGAATTTAACTTACATGGCATCGGTTCGTATAACTATTTCCAATCTATGGAAGCTTGGATAAATTGGATACTTTACCCCACAACGCCCTTTGATTCTTCCATAGCAAAGGATAAAAATGGAAATCCCCTTCCTTCTTTTATGGCAACCCGGCTAATGAATCCGGATACAAATCTATATTCTTCTTATCCACTCAGTGAGTGTTCCTGGTCTGCCCATATTGATTCACAGTGCACCGCGGTTTTGGATAGCTATCCACAGGCTGCCGGGATTTTCCTTGACCGCGATGATTATCAGGAATATGACTATGCCCATAATGACAGTGTCTCAATGATAAACACCACCCCGGTCTATATGCTTGCCTTTGCCCTTGAGGAGATAAATGAAAAAATCTGTCGGGAGGTGCATAATAGAAACAAGAGCATCATTGCCAATGGTCCTTCAGGTATTGAGGTCTGTAAGAATATGGATGCGATAATGAGTGAAGGGTATTTTCCACCATTAGGTTCTGCACAGTATCTTGGCTTAAGCAGACCAATGATTTTGATGGTTGCTGATAAGAAGGCAAAAGAGACTGAGTTAAAAGATAAATCTGCTCTTTATACAGGTTATTTTCCGAGTTTTGAGAGGATAATAGATAATCCACAAGAAGGATTGAAGAGTAGATTTATTGATCGCAAGTACAATCCGCTCTTTGAGTTATACCGAGGCAGGGAATGGGTGCTTTATCCCCATGCCTTGCGATTACCAGTTGGAATCAAGGGCAATATCTTCAAGGCATTAAACGATGACTTGCTCATCCCAATGGTGAGTATGGAGAAGACCCAGTTATTGCCTGACCCATTTGTCTATAATCTTAAAATAAACATTTCAGTTCCGGATTTGAATCAATATGACCATTGCTATATCCTATCCGGTGACTATGTAGGTCCGAGATGGATTTTTTATTCTCCATCTAACCAGGAGTTTCTTACGATACCAGAGCATATGGTATCGTCTCTCATACAGTTATCAAAGGACCCGCGTTATGAGTATTCACTGGTGACTCTGCCGGTTCAGGTGCGGGGTAGGCAAGGACACTTTAGAATAAGGGTGCAGAATCTTGAACCTGGAAGAAAAACTTATACTTTATCGATTGTCACGCCATTTGGAACTGGTAATATACGCACCTTTCGGTTAAACCAATATGAATATACCGAGGTTCAATATGACTTCAAAGTCCCGGGTACCCATCTGCTTAAAGAGGACTCATTTTTGGTGATAAATACTGCACCGACACCGGATGATACGGTATTATTTACCAACTGGATTGTTGATCCGGTGAGTTTTGGTTTGCCGGAGAAGTTATTTATAAAATTTCCGGCTGGTGATTCATTTAATTTAATTGTGGTGAATAACACGGTGGATACAATGGAGCGGGTTAGGCTTGGTTATGAATTTATACAAGGGCATGGTAAGATGGAGTGGGAACCAAAGCCATTTCGCATAAATCCCTTTGAGACAAAAAAAATACCGATAGAGATTGATGTCAGAGATACCTGTGGTATAATAAAAATTATTGCCACCAGTAATGGTGATAACATAGGAAGTATTACAAGGTCAGTCAGGAGGGCAATGCGACCGACGCCCGGGGATATATTTTTTGACGATTTTAACTCTGGCAGGATGAGTGAGCAATGGCATTTATGGGAGCCTTCTGCGGCGTGGTCGGTTGAGGACAGCAGTGCCAAAGGGAGCGGGAATTATTATCGTCACTTTGCAACAGTGGGCGCGGGTAATACAAACTGGACCAACTATCGGTTTCAGATGAATACAAAATCAGAAGGCAGCACAAATCCTTATGTGGATTATCTCAAGTCATATTTATTCTTCAGAGTTAAAAGTGATACCCAGTATTATAGATTTGGCATAAAGGGAGATGAAAAGAGCCTTCCGCTCACTTGTCGTGATAGTTTGCATGGTTGGAAATTGTTAGCCCGTTATTGGTTCCAACCGCAAAAGGATGTTTGGTACAATCTTGCAGTAAGGGTTCAGGGTAGCAACATTCGTTGTTATCTAAATGGTGACTCTGTAATCGGCATAAATGATACAAAATACACGAGCGGTGGTATTGGCATCGGCACTAACGAAGATTATATGACGAACTACTATGACGATATTTTAGTCAGACCAATTCCCTGGCCCGAGACTTTGTTTGCCGATAATTTTAATAGTGGCGAGATGTCTCCTCTGTGGGTTAAACATCTTGGAAACTGGGATATACCGCAGGACTCTGGGTTTGTCCGGGCAAGTGGTGGCAGTCATTTTGCGACCGTAGGAGAAGATTGTGACTGGACAAACATTAAATTTTATGTTAAAATAAGGATAAAGGGAAGCGAGACGGTGTCTTCTTTGAGGTCTTATATGTTTTTCAGGACGCAAGATACCCTGAATTATTATCGCCTTGGGATTTATGACAGTACTGGGCTAGAACTTCACAAAAGAGAAGGCGGAAAATGGATAGCCCTCGCTACCTGGTCTTTTAAACCTGTTAAAGATATCTGGTATAACCTTAAGATAGAAATCCAGAGTGCCCAGATTAAGTGTTATTTGAATGATACACTACGGATAACATATACTGATAATGCCAATCCATTCATAAATGGTGGGATTGGGATTGGCGTTTTAGAACAAGACGGAATGGTCGTTGACTATGATGATATTCTGGTTCAGCGACATCCTTAGAAAAATTTATAGGAGGTAGTATTGATGAATCCAATCATTGCTGGAAACTGGAAGATGAATAAGGACCCCGGAGAGTCAAGGGTCCTTGTGCAGAGACTTTTAGAACTTGCTGGTGATGTGAAAGACCGGGATGTGATAATCTGTCCGCCATTTACATCTCTCCCCGCGGTCGCAGAAATCATCAAAAATTCACGATTCAAACTCGGTGCCCAGAATATGCACTGGGAAAGGAGTGGTGCATTCACAGGTGAGATCTCTGGATTATTCTTGAAATCATTGGGGTGCGCATATGTTATAATCGGACATTCAGAAAGGCGTCATATTATGGGCGAAACTGATGAAATGATAAACAAAAAGTTGAAGACCGCATTAGAGATTGGATTGATTTCAATTTTTTGCATAGGCGAGACCGAGAAAGAAAGAGAAGAAGGCAGGACCGAAGAAGTGATTTTGCATCAACTAAAAGAGGGATTAAAGGACATAGAATCCGAGGTCCACAAGATTATCTTTGCCTATGAGCCGGTCTGGGCAATAGGGACCGGAAAGACCGCAACACCAAAGCAGGCGAGCGAAGTCCATAGATTCATCCGCAACCAATTCAAAAAGCAGGTTACGATCCTTTATGGCGGTAGTGTGAATGCGGGTAATATTGATTCATTGATGGCAGAAAAAGAAATAGACGGTGTCCTGGTCGGTGGGGCAAGTCTAAAACCCGAAGAATTTGCAAGAATAATTAAATTCCAAAAATAAATTTTTACGCTGCATAGTTTAATTTTTCATAGAAATAAAAAATGTAGGGTAAGGCTTCGGCCTTGCAGAAAAATTGAATTTGATATGAACCTTACAGTGGTAATTGCTTTTTTAACGAAGATATGAAAAAGCTATTGAAATTTATGACGATATATTGACAACAAATACCGAATTTGTATAATTTTATTGTGTTTATCGGTCCTGTATGGCTTATGCAGCCAATTCCATATTTTGGAGAGAGACTTGAAGGAGAATGGATATATGAACCGAAGATTGACGGCTGGAGGATGGAGGTGGTTATCTACGACAATAAAAAAATTGAATTCTGGGGAAGGAGGCTGGAAAAAAAACCAAACTGGACTGAAGACCTTGATTATCTAATTGCATATTTAAAAGATTTACCATCAGGGACGATCCTTGACACCGAGTTATATTCAACCGGAGGCAGGAGGTTCATACCGAGTCTGTTTGCAAAAAGGAGAAAGGAAGAGCCGATTATCTATGTCTTTGATATAATCTATAAGGATGGGAAATTCGTCGGCGATTTACCATTAAGAAAACGAAAGGAAATTCTGCAGAGACTGAAATTTAAAAAGCCGTTCCAATTGATTGAATACCAGAGATTGAATGATATAAAAGAGGATTTTCAAAAGGCAGTGGCAAAGGGTGCAGAAGGGATTATCATAAAAAATCTTAACTCACCATACTGGGTTGGTAAGGATGGACCCATCGCTACCCATCACTGGCGGAAGATTAAATGAAAAAGGTTAATATGGTTATGATGGTGATGCTTGCTTGGTAGTTGCAGGCTTCAGCCTGCGCTTAAGATGGAGTTTACGAATTTTAGGTATTTTCATTTAAGGGGGTCCGATGGCAGTGGGAAGATTCCAGGTGATGGCAACCTTACAGGCAGCCCGCGCCTTTGTCCTGGGCTTGCCGATTGAATCCGCAAAATCCTTTGGTCTGAATCGGGCAATCTTTTATGCCGCGGCAAAGAAAGGTTTCAAGGGTGCACCAAAAGGCGTGCCAAAAGAGTTTAAGATAAAACAGGTAACGGTTCAAGCAAAAGAGGCTGAAAAACTCAAAAAGAGTTTTAAGATATATAATCTTGGTGATGAGATTGCCTATAGTGTGGAAGTAAAAGGCAGGCAGTATTTTATCATCGGCAATGAAATCCAGACCGAAGAGGATTTTGCTCGACAGATTGAGTCAAGGTTCGGTGAGAAATTCAAAGATGCCTGGGAAGAGGCGATAAAGATCTGTAAGCAATACGATAAGGGGGTTCTTTTATCCCAGCGCTATTTCTATGAAACAGTTTATAAGCCAAGGCGCGACGAACTGGCGAAGAAGTGGAGTGAGATGTGAGTTTGGAGAATTGAGGGACATCGATGAAACAATGCTTGATAATCTTAAAAAAGGCAAAGGAGGGCGATGAACTGGCACTTGAGGAATTGTGCCGGGAAGTCTATAAGTGGATATATAAATATCTGTATTACCGTGTCAAGAATGAGGCAGATTGCGAAGAATTGATGAGCGAGGTGGTTATAAAAATGGTAAGGGCACTTAAACAACAGAGAGGCAATTTCTTTGCTCGGGTTTATAAGATTGCCGCAAATGCATTGATTGACTATTATCGTAAAGGTAAATACAAATTAGAGACGAGTTTATGAGGAATTGCCCCAGGAGTTGCCTGCGGATAATAATCCAAAGGAAATTTTAAGGATTGATAGATTAAAAGAGGCGATTGCACATCTTTCAAAAGAGCAGGCTCAGGTCATCACATTGAAATTTATTCAGGAATATGACAACGATGAGATTGCCCAGATTATGGGCAAATCTACGGGTGCAATCAAGTCTCTGCAATATCGTGCATTAAAATCATTAAGGGAATATTTCATAAAAAAGGAGAAGATAGAACATTAACCATGCTAAAAAGAATTGCCGAAGTAAATGAGGCACAGATGGAGATCCTAAAAAATATAAAACCGAACGCCTGTGCCTGTGATACTGTTTTAATAAATCAGGCACTTGAAAAATGTAATCAAAGGTGTAGATGTCTTGAGGAGCGACTAAATTCTAAAAATATAAAATCACCCTGTCCATATTGTGGTGATTCCTGCACCTGCTGGTGACAATTTTATAAATGTAGCGTCCGATTTAACCGGACGAATAACAAAGTAATCACAACCTTCAGGATGCGTAAATGTTCATTGTTAAGATAGGACTACAATTTTGGCAGGCAAATACAATTCACTGCAAGATGTCCGTAACTTTCTGTTTGTGATTTCGTCATAAATAATGATGGCAAAAATAATGGTAATATTCTTTATTCCCGCAACTTTCTTGGTTCTTTTGGGTGAATCACTTGATTTAAATGACCTTATTGATTCGGCATTGGTCTATAATTTAGAGATTAAGGCTGCCCAAGCTCGTTATGAATCGTCTACCCAGAATAGTCCATTCAAAACTTTAATGGACCCGATGTTTGGTATTGAATTTTCTAATGATATGCGGATGTATTCAATATCACAGGAGTTTCCGTTTCCGACAAAATTAAGTAGTCAATATAAAATCGCAACCACAGTCGCTGAAAAAAACTTTAGTCTTTTTGAGGCAAAGAAAAATGGAGTTATAAAAAATGTAAAAGAATTATATGGACAGTTATATATTATTCGGAAAGAAAGAGAGATAATAGAAATGGTAAAAGAGAACCTGGAAGGGATTCATTCCGTTACCATGAGAAATTATACGCTCAATCGTGTATCGCAGACCGATGTATTACAGGTAGAAATTGGTCAGACAAAATTAGAAAACGAGATTTTAAATATAAAAAGTGAAGAAACTTTGATATTGGCAAAATTAAACCAATTACTGGGCCGTAATTCAGATGACGCATTGATTATTTCTACAGAAATTTCTTTAGATTCAGTTATAATTGATACTGATAGTCTGTATGCATTAGCATTGAGATACAGTCCAATCTTAAAATCCCTCAACATAGATAGAGAGATTGCTCAAAGGAATCTCTTATTATCAAAGCAAGAATACCTGCCTGATTTTATGGTAAAATTTGAGCAGGGAGAGATGGATTTTGAATTTCAAAATCAGAAGATAATGATAGGACTGACCTTCCCATTATGGTTTTTGGGTAAACAACGGAAGATGGTTGATGAAATGAGGGCAGAGTTGAGGATGGCACAGGTAGAATATGAGGCGATGGAGTTAGACATAAAGCGGATGATAAAAGAACTCGTTATTATGCTTCACAATCAGAGACGCGAAATTAATCTCTATCAAAATGCAATCATCCCGAGGATTAAATCTGCATTAAAATCTGTGATACGGGACTATGAGTTAAACAGAGTTGATATAATGACTGTCTTAGAAACCCAGAATATGCTGATTGAAAACGAACTCCAGTACCACCGGGCAAGAATAAACTATTTCATAACCTTTGCTGAACTTGAGAGAATAATCGGCACTGATTTGTAGCATATACAATGAGATTGTCATTTCATCATTTCAACAATTGTAGAAATGATAATTCTTACAGAATATGTAGCGTCTGATTTCAGTCGGGCAAAAATACAAAGCTTTAGTACACTATTTCACAATCAAGATTTTTCCCCGCTTACTTTCTCTTTCGCCTTGAAGGATTATGTAATAGACACCAGAAGTGAGATTGGATGAATCTAATCTATAAGAGTAGACACCAGCATCAACAATGCCTTCTTTAATCGTTTTAACCTTCCGACCGAGAACATCATAGAGATCTAATCGGATTCGCTGTCTTTCTGGAATCGCATATTGAATCTGGGCATTGTCTCTCCTCACAACACTCGGCAAAACCATCAGTTTCAATCCTTCACCTTCCACCTTCAACCTTTCACCTTCTTCAATCCCTGTAATCTGTGAATAGCCCAGATATATATACATTGGGTCAAGCCCTAATGAGTCATAGAGAATATGCCAGAGTGGGTCGTGGTCAATCACCTTATCCCTGGCAAATACATAATAGATACGATTTCGTAATGTGTCAATTCTCTTTGCGACTTGTTGTAACCCAATGCGGTGGATGCTTGTTGAAGTAATATTTATTGGGTCTGACCAAGTTATCCCATTATCTGTTGATGTACACATGAAGATGTCCATCCAGGTTAAAGAGTCTGGTAGGTCATTACGCGGGATATTAAAAATTACTACTGCCTTATTACCACCTGTGGCGATCGTTGGATATGTTGCCTCAGTATCAGGCAGGGGATATGTTAATTCAACAGGTGGAACGCCTGAAGCATAGGAGACATATATCTTTCCATAATATGGGTAAGTATTATCATCCAAATTTCGACATTCAAAGACAAGAAGTGGCTGTCCGTTATCAGTTAGCGCCATTTGTGTGAATGTTAGGGAATCATTCGGATAAGGCGGTGTAAAGGCAAGGTCCCAAGTATATTCCGGACTCCAATTAGTCCCATCAGTTGTTGTTTTATAACACAGATTATTCAATGAGTCATAATAGAAGACCATGGCTATTCCACCATTTATGTCATATCCCCAGTATGTAGCATTCACAGCAATCGTGCCGGTATCTAAGGGATTTAAGACTGGGTCGAATAATATATATTTAAGGGATGTATCCATATGTTTGCAAACTGCTAAAACATTTGTATCAGGCAACTGCTTTAGAATTACCAAATCGCCAAAAAATCCGAAGTCTCTAAGTACTTCCCAATCACATGTAAACCAACCTGCAATATATTCACACATACCCCCATACCCGCCAAAACTAGATCCAAGTAGCCAGGTAAAGGCAATGAATGGCCAAGGGTAGCCGGCGTAAGTGGTTGGATAACGGGCAGGACCGAAGGTCTGCTGATAAGGGTCGTAGTGTACCCAAGCAGATAAATCACCAGGCGCTTCATGGGTGTTTAATTTGCCAGTAGGATTGTAAGCACGGTTAACAATTATCAAGGCATCAATATCTGGTGCAGGATTATATGAGATGCATTCCCGCGATTGGTTCCATAGTGTATAACCATTACCTGATGAATCAACAAGGACACTGCCGGATTGACATATTAGCGTGCAGATTATTATTTTACTTAAAATAATTGGCAGTATCATTGTTTACCTCCTTTTTTGGGGTGCAAGTTCAAACTTGCACCCCAAATCTTTTATTAAATTACTTCACAAAAAGCAACTTTTGACTCACACGTTCTTCCCCAGTTTCAGCAACCACAAAGTATATACCGCTGGGCAGTATTTTGTTCTGGTCATCACGGCCATCCCAGGATAAGACATAATTTGGTCCAGCAAAGTCATCTGTAATTGGGAAATTCTTTACCAACCGGCCGGAAATATCGTAGATTTTCAATGATACTGATTTATCCACAGGTACATTTAGAGATATTTCAGTTCTGCTATAGAATGGGTTTGGGCAAATTGTCATTAAACGCGCGGAAGCCTTTATGATTTGGCTCTCCTGTGTATTTTTTGTGATGCTTTCTGTCTCCCTTTCGTATTCATAAATGAATATCTGGGCAACCAGGGCATAATCGCCGATTATCTTTGTAATATTCAGATAGATTTCACCATCTTTATAACAGGCAGTTGGTAGCCAGCGCTCAAGGGTTGTTATCTTACCCTGTTTAATCCAGATGTTAGCATGGAAGATATTATCACCATCTATCTTCATCCTCCAGCGGTTGTTACTCTGCGATTCAAAGTAAAAGATAAGTTTAATCCGATAGCGTTTTTCTGGATTTAAATTCGGGAAATGATAGATTAACTTTTGTGAATGATAATCAATCGTCTTTTCTGGTTCTGGAGCAAACTGGATATAGCCATCCCTCTGCACTGTCCAGGGGCTTGGTATTTCTTTGCCCGCATCAACATAGAAATAGGAAATTTCAGGAAGAGTAACGGTTTTTGCTCTGATTTCATAAGGACTCTGATTCCCTTCGGTCCAGATCGCGGTCAGTTTCGGCTCATAAGGAGGCGGCCAGTAAGGTGAACGAGTGACAACTCCATGTGAATATTTTGACATCCCAAGGGTCTGAGATAGAATCTGGTAACCTTCATATTCCATATCCTTATAGCAGATTTCCCAGTTGTTGTCCTGAGGCGGCCATATATACTCGCTCCAGGTTATCCATGTTGTTCCTTTACAGATTTGTGGCCATTGTGATTTGCCAGGGGTATTGCTAATGTTTCCTACAGGATAAATCACATCGTTCAACTCGTATGCCCTATATATTT
>JBDRWD010000071.1 GCA_039802205.1 candidate division WOR-3 bacterium | reverse complement strand
TTTGTTTCAAAAAGTTATGCCCAACCGAAGATTAAAAGTGAGGAGTACTCAGTACAATTTGAATCAAAAATGATCTTACCGAAATGGGGTTATTTAATCAAAATAAATTATCTGACTCAGGTACTTGAAAACATAGGGACTCCCAAGTATATATTTCCTGAAAGGAGCCCCTATGATCGCAATAGACATTCCGGAGGAAGTATATACCATGAAAGCCAAAAAGTCAATAATTAAATCAAATGCCGAGTGCTATCGCAAGATATCATTAGCATCAATCTTAAAGCTGTTGAACCGCATTTTGAGAAGCCCAGGGATTGGGTGGAATATCTGAAATGAATTCGATAAACTATACTTTTATTTGCCAGAGAATCTCAATTTATTTTGGGTAAAATTTTATTTTGATGGTTGACTTTTTAAATTTTCAGAGTATAATAAATCTAAATATGGAGGTCTTTGATGCATAGGTTTTTTGCTTTGCTTGCGGTTATCGCGGCGCTTGAAGGAGCAGCCCAACGACCGGGTTGTGTCTTTCTTTTAATCTGGCCTGGTGCCCGGGCAACTTCAATGGCTGGGGCATTTAGTGCCCTTGCTGATGATGCTACTGCCTGTTATTACAATCAGGCTGGGCTAGCATTCATGGATCGTCAGAATATAACCCTCCAACATGCACCGTGGCTTTCAGGCTTGCACGAGGGTATGTACTATGAATATGCTGGCTATATCAGGCCGATAAAGAATGGTACTGGAGGATTTAATTTAATTTACCTTACTACCGGGCCTACTGATGTTTATGATAAAGATGGAAATTATTTAGGGACATACACAACTTTTGATATTGCTGGTGCATTGAGTTATGGACTTAAATTGAAACCCAACCTGGGATTAGGATTTGGTTGGAAGTTTATTTATTCGTATCTTGTTGCTCCATGGGTCTTTGGCAGGATGCCCGAGTTAGGAATAAAGAGCGGCGGAATCGGTATCACCTATGCCTTCGATACCGGGTTGTTATATAAACCTTTTGAATTTGGTGCATTGGGTTTAACATTACAAAATTTTGGTCCGAATATCAGTTATTCCCAGAGCGGTGCCTCTGACCCTTTGCCTTATACACTACGCGTGGGTATTAAAGCACAGCCGATAAATTCAAGATTGATAAAAGCCAATGTAACATTTGAGATAACCAAGGTGCTGGTGGGGATGTTTGCTAATCCCCGGAATACCTTTATGGAAAATCTTAAGTATGAAATACAGGAAGCCTGGAAGGGTATGGGATTGGAGATAAACTATTTTGATTTCGTCCAGTTGCGCGGCGGTTATTTTTATGATTTTGAAGGAAAACGCATCGGGTTTACCTTTGGTGGTGGGATTAAAGCCGGGGGGTTTGCCCTGGATGTGGGAGTGGATGAAGCGATGTATGATTTCCCCACAACAAATCGAAAATTTTCTTTGAGTTACCAATTTTAGTATCCTGAATTTTATCCAGTAATTTTTAAATGATTCTGGTCACAGGTGCCTCTGGTTTCATTGGAAAAAATTTTGTTGTGGAAGCGATAAAAAATAAGCAAAAAATAAGGATTCTTGCCCGTCCTGCAACTCGATTATCGTTCACAAAAAACCAAAACGGTGTGGAGATTGTTCATGCTGATTTTTACACAGGACAGAATCTTGATACGGCGCTGAAAAATGTTAGGCAGGTAATCCACTGCGCTGGATTGACGATGGGACGCAATTTCGTTGAGTTTTATCGGGCAAATGTCTTAGCCACAGTTAATCTCGTGTCCGCGATGAAGCGAAGTGGAGTAAAGAAAATTCTTTTTTTGAGTTCGCAGTCCGCGGGAGGGCCTTCTCGTTCTTCCACGAGCATGGATGAGACGGTGCCGGCTGCGCCGGTTTCCTTTTATGGTTTGACCAAAAAAATGGCAGAAGATGTTATAATCAATTCTGAACTTGATTATATCATTCTCCGGCCCTGCTCGGTCTATGGACCTTTTGATACCGAAATACTTAAATTCATAAAATTGTTAAATGCAGGTTTTTATCTGTGTATTGGCAGGGAAGAGAAATTAATAAATATGCTCTATGTAGAAGATTTGATAAACCTCATGCATTTGATAGTTAAAAATAATTACTTTCCGCACAAGAGCTACTATGTCACCGATGGCACCTGTTATTTTTTCGATGATGTTGTGAGGCTTATTCTTAAATCTTTAAAACGGGAAAGATATTTGAGGGTTCATATTCCCAAATCCATCGCGTTACTCTTGGGACTGTTTAACGATCTGGTTTTACCAAGGAAGATGCGGCTTGCCGGCTTTGATAAAATGAAAGAGATGATGCAAAATTGTTGGCTCTGCAGCAATGAGAAGATTATAGGTGATACCGGCTGGAGGCCAAAATACGATTTGAAAACGGGAATGGAAAAGACGCTTGACTGGTATCGAAAGAATGGATACCTTGCTTGATTAGCTTTATATATCATGGTTTGAGCCATGAGATAAGGTAAATATTTCAGGATTGACACCGCCACGAATTTTAGATATTATATCCCATGATTAAAGGCAATCTTTTTAGTGGCATACAGCCTTCAGGTCGCCTTCATATCGGGAACTATGTTGGTGCAATGCGGAATATGATTGCCCTCCAGGATGATTACCAGTGTATTTATGGGATTGTGGATTACCATGCTATGACCGTAAGATTTAATCCAGCGGAAATGGAACAACGCATCTTCAATTGTGCCGTGGATTATCTCGCCGCCGGTATTGATCCGCAGAAAAGCATTCTCATGTTGCAATCCACGGTTTCTGAACATACCGAACTCGCCTGGATTCTGAACACCATCACACCAATTTCCTGGTTGATGCGCGTCCCCACCTTCAAAGAAAAGAGACAGCAGAATCCGGATTATGTGAATATGGGGCTCCTTGATTATCCGGTACTGATGGCGGCAGATATCATGCTTTACAAATCAGTGATCGTGCCTGTGGGTGAGGATCAATTACCCCATCTGGAATTAACTCGTGAGATTGTGCGTAAATTTAATGCTTATTTTGGAGAAACTTTTCCAGAACCTAAGGAATATCTCGGAAAGGTGACAAAGATACTCGGGCTGGATGGAGTAAACAAAATGAGCAAATCGCTCGATAATTGTATCTACCTTGATGAAGACAAAGATACAATCTGGAAAAAATTGAGCACCGCGGTTACCGACACCAGTCGGAAAAGAAGAACGGATCCGGGCAATCCCGAACTTTGTAATATTTATACTATGCACCTTGCCTTTTCCAAGCAAGAAGATATCGATTATTGTGCCCAGGAGTGTCGACGGGCGGGCATCGGTTGCCTTGATTGTAAAAGAATACTCTTAGAAAATCTTTACGCAACATTGGAACCAATTCAAAAACGACAACAGGAGCTAAAAAATAGACCAGAATATATTTATGAAGTGTTAAGGGATGGATATCTCAGGGCAAAAAAGATTGCCTCTCAAACAATGGAAGAAGTTTATCAAAAAATTGGAATAAGGAAATTCCATCAATAAGGTCGCACCTCATCATCCGCGAGAGTTACCGCCACTGACTGTCCCATCAATTCAATAGAAACTACCAATCTTCTTTTTTTGCTATCTTCTTTCAAAAGAGTCCCAATAGCACCCGCAAGTGGTCCGGATATCACCCGGACTTTAGCACCGACCACCAAATAGGGAAGAGGATATATATTCCGTTCGCTTTGTACAAAGATTTTGATTGAATTTATATCTTCATCCGGAATAGGGGTGGGTCGGCCATTGCCACAAATCTTGACCACACCATGGGTGCGATATACCTTGAGCCAATTCTCTTTGTTGTGATCAAGTTGCACAAAGAGATAATTCGGGAATAACGGCCTTTTGATTAAAATCTTGCGGTCTTTTCTCCGGCTGGGCATCAGGATTTCCGGAAGGAAGGTAGTGAGCCCTTTATCGGTGAGAATTTTGTTCGTCGTTCTCTCATGATGGCATCGGGTATAGACTGCATACCAGTGTAAATTATTGGTAACCATCTCCCCGTAGCTCATATTTTCATTATAACTAAAAAAGAGATTTTGTCAAGGCATCAAGACTCTGAGTCCTCTCCATATTATATACATTTTATGAAAGAACGATGAAACTCATTGCCAAGGCTTTCGCTTTACTTAAATAAAAAATGCCAACCTGAAGTCGTCGGATGGTAACGGGTAAAAATTGTAGGCGCAGGCTTTAGCCTCCGGATAAATCTTTTTAAATCCCAGGGTATTTCGCACCCTGAAGGGTGCGGCTACTCTAATAATTTAGCGCATAAAAATGATTTGACAAAAGGTGGAAAGGACTCAGTTCAAAACTTGGTTATCCCACGTTTACTTATCGACTTTTAATATTTAAACAGTGCTTCCTCCTTCTTTTTTCTCTCTTGTTACTCTTTTTTCTTCTTTAGTATTTCTAAATACAAACCGATTCGATAAAAAAATATTGAATCTGATTGCCCAGGTTAACTTATGAAATCTTGGATATGTCTTTAAATATGTCATTGGTGCAGGTTTTTTTGCTGGTCTTCCTTTAAGTTCCCGAACGCGTTTTTTGAACAATCTATGGGCTATTATATAGCCTACGCAAAATTTAAAAAAACAATCGTAGAGAAATTTGATTATTACTGGCGTGGTTGCCCTTATCTCCGTCTATAGATCTTTTTAATGATTTTTCTTCTGACGAAAATGATATTGGGGATTGGCTTTTATTTTTCTTTAGGAATTAATAGTTCCTTCTGATTCTCAACAAGGTCCAATGTAGAGAGTAAAGAAAGAGAGCGATTCTTTTACCAGTTAAGATAAAAGGTTAAATTTATGCCCACCATTTCTATGCCCATTCCCGGAGCTAAGTAGAGATATCGATAATGGCAGTCAAGGGAGGTGCTTTTGCCCAGATATAGAGAGAGACCACCGTAGCCGCTTCCCATTCCACGGGGATGGGAGTTCTCAAAATAGTCTTGTAATTTATTAGCATAGAAAGCATCCCTGAACTCGCTTCGTGGATTGTAAAACAGAATATCACCTTCAAATCCAAAGAATGGTCCCAAAAAGAATTTACCTATTCGGGGTGCAATATTTATCCTCAAACCAACTCCCGGGAGAAAGTGATTCTTTACGGCGTCATGAAAGATCATACCAACCGGTTCGATGAACATATAAGGTAGGCCCTCTGCGGAAATACGAAATTCGCCCCAGAAGAAGTTTTCCATCAAATTGCGATAGTTTTGCGGCAGATAATCTTCCTGGTATCTGGTATTGAGACCAAAACCAATCCCTAAGCGTCCTCCATAAATAGACGCAAAAATAAGCATGAGACAAATAATTATTTTGTTCATTTTTTCTCCTTTCTGCTAAATTTAATAGGCAAATTTTATGCCCACCATCATAGACTTAAGTCTCGTAAAATAAAGGATTTTTAAGGACCCCGTGTTTGCTATGTTGCACAAAAGTATAATATGTTATAAGAAAGGTTAAAATTGAAAGCGTCTTATTCCTAAGGCTATCCCTTTTTCTTCGTCAAAATCAATAATAACTGCATTGCCGGTAATATTGTGTTTCGCCACTTGAAATTTTTGTGGCATTTGAAAAAGAAACTGTTTCAATACTTCTTCTTTTTTCATCCCAATTATTGAATCGATTGATCCAACCATTCCCACATCGGTAATATAGGCACATCGATTGTTGATGATCTGTTCATCAGCGGTGGGAACATGGGTGTGGGTACCAATAATACCAGTCACATGATCACCTAAATAGAATGCCAGGGTTCTCTTTTCGCTTGTGGCTTCTGCGTGAAAATCGATGAAGATATTTTTTGTTATTTTTTTTATTTCCTCCACGATTTTTTTCCCCACTCGGAAAGGGTCGTCAAGGGGTCTCATAAATACCCTTCCTTCAAGATTGATGACACCGATTTTTATTCCCATTTTCTCATATATATAGTATCCTCTGCCTGGAGCGCCTTCAGGATAGTTTGCGGGTCTTAAAATTCTGCATTCGGTCTCAAGGTAAGGGTATATTTCTTTATATTTCCAAACATGATTACCGGTGGTTATACAATCTACTCCCGCATTGAAGATTTCTTGGGCAGTCTTTTCGGTGACACCAATACCGCCGGCAATGTTTTCACCCTGGGCGATGGTGAAGAAGATGCCTTCATTTTTGATGATTTCATGAAGACATTCGCGAATTTTTTTGCGTCCGGGTTCGCCAATGATATCACCGATGAAAAAAAGACGCATGGGCGGGGAAGGGGGGTCGAGATTTTTAAAGGATTTTTGAAAGAAGTTCTATAAATTGTTCGATTTCTTCTTTGGTTCTTTTTTCCGTAACCGCGATGAGGAGGTGGTTCTGGTTATTTCTATCAAAAATTGAAAGCGGGACCCCGGCGAATATTTTATATTCCAGAAGTCTATTGACCAATTCGTGGGCAGGTTTTTCGGTTTCAATCACAAATTCTTTAAAAAATTCTGCAGAATAAACAGGTCTAATCCATTTTATTTCTTTCAAAAGATTGTAGAGGTAATGACTCTTTGCGTAGCACTGATTTCCAACCTCAATTATACCCATTTTACCCATCGCACAAAGATAAATCAGCGAACTTAGGGCACATAATGCCTCATTGGTGCAGATGTTGGAAGTCGCTTTTTCTCTCCGGATATGTTGCTCCCGGGTCTGGAGGGTAAGGACAAACCCCCGTTTTCCTTCCGCATCTATCGTCTCACCTACGATTCTTCCGGGCATGAATTTGACAAACTCCATTTTGGTTGCAAATATGCCCAGAAGGGGACCACCAAAGCCCTGAGCAATACCCATTCCCTGTCCTTCACCCACTGCAATATCTGCATCATATTCACCCGGAGGTGCAATTATTCCCAAGGATAATGGGTCGACCACGCTTATCAGTAGTGCTCCATTTTTATGAGTAATCTCGGAAATCTCTTTGACTGATTCCAGATGACCATAAAAATTGGGATGTTGGATCGCAACACCAGCAGTATGGTCATCGATTAAATCCTCTAATCGTTCCAGATCCGTTAAGCCATCTTTATGAGGGATAGGCACGATCTCTATTCCACATTCCTTTAAGTAGGTTCGCACAACTTTTTGATAGAAGGGATGGATGAGTTCCGAAAGCAACACATTTTTCCGTTCTTTGATTGCGCACGCCATGTGGCAGGCCTCGGCAAGTGCCGATCCACCGTCATACATAGAGGCATTCGCCACTTCCATACCGGTCAACTCACAAATCGCACTCTGGTATTCAAAGATTGTCTGGAGGGTGCCCTGGGAGACCTCTGCCTGGTAGGGGGTATAGGCTGTATAAAATTCACTACGGGAAATTATGCTGTCAATTATCGCCGGGATATAATGGTCATAAACACCTGCACCAAGAAATGAGATATAATCATTGGTATTACAGTTAGCGATGGCAAGTTTATGGAGGATTTTTCTTGTCTCAATCTCTGAAGCCGCAGGTGGCAGACCGATTTGCCCCTGGAACTGTAATTCGGGCGGAATGATTTTATCAACCAACTCATTAAAAGACCCAACACCGAGGCGGTGGAGAATTTTTTCTTCGTCTTGGGGTGTTAAAGGAAGGTAATGCATCAGTGCCCAGCTATCAGTTCTCTATATTGTTCGGCTGAAAGGAGGTTTTCTACCTCAGCCGGATTGCTCATTTTTATTTTATATAACCAGCCTTCATTATAAGGATCTCTATTGATAATTCCAGGGTCTTTAATAACTTTTTCATTGACTTCAATCACTTCTCCGCTCACCGGAGCAAAGAGGTCGCTCACGGCCTTTACGGCTTCAATCGTTCCCACAGCATCACCGGCCTTAATGGTCGTGCCGATTTTTGGGGGTTCTACCATGACGATATCCGATAGTTCGGACTGGGCATAATCGGTGATTCCGGTAATTACAATATTACCTTCCACCTTTGCCCATTCATGTTCTCGGGTATACTTTAGCCCTTCAAGGACATTAGCCATCTAACCTCCTATTATTTATGAGTTCCCTTTTTGTAAAATGGTCCCTTTATTACTTCAACCGATATTGGTTCTTTGCCTATTACTCTAAATTTTGTTCCTGGTTCGGAGTATTGAACCTCCACATAACCCATTCCGATTCCTTTTTTAAGAGAAGGGGAGAAGGTCCCCGAGGTCACATATCCGATTTCCTTGCTCCCATTGATGATTTTCTGGTGGGGACGTGGTATCCCCTTATCAATAACCTCAAACCCTACCAGTTTTCTTTTTAAACCAGATTCCTTGATTTTGAGCAATGCCTCTCTTCCGATAAAGTCTCCCTTTTCAAATTTAACAATCCAACCCAATCCTGCTTCCAAGGGATTGGTGGTCTTATCGATATCGTTTCCATAAAGACAATAACGCATCTCAAACCTCAATGTGTCCCGGGCACCAAGGCCGATAGGTTTTACATTTAAATCCTTACCCACCTCAAAGATAGTATCCCAGATCTTTAAACCATCCTTTGCCGCCATATAGACCTCAAAGCCGTCTTCACCAGTATAACCGGTCCGTGAAAGCAGAACATCAATCTCTTTTATTTTGGTCTCTGTTGCCCAATAGTATTTCAACTGGGATAGATCAAAGTCCACAATCTTTTGCATCAGCTGTTCGGATTTTGGTCCTTGGATTGCGAGCTGTCCGATTTCATCGCTTAAATTTTTGATTTCCACATTGAATTTTTTGTTCTGGAGTATCCAATGGTAATCTTTTTCGGTGTTAGCGGCGTTCACGACCAGAAGGATTCGGTCTTTTAAATTATAAACGAGCAAATCATCAACAATCCCACCATCCGGGTACAACATTGCGGAATATTGGACCTGATTAAGTGCAAGTTTTGAGACATCATTCGTAGTGATGTAATTGGCAAACTCTATCCTTTCTGGTCCGGTTATCTCTATCTCACCCATGTGGGAAACATCAAAGACACCTACACCACTCCGCACGGTTTCATGCTCAGGGATGATACCTTCGAACTGTATGGGCATGAAAAACCCAGCAAATTCCACAATCTTAGCACCATATTGCAAATGTTTTTCATAAAAAGGGGTTTTTTTCGCCATGGCTAATTATATCCGAAATAAGGGTTATGTCAATAAAATAAATTTAGAATTTGCAATTTATCTAATAAGCAGCCAGCATTTTAGTAGAAAGGCAGTGGCAAAGAATAATCTTGAAAATTGATTGTCTTATTTCGTTTGTTAATGCAGTGTATTAACAATAATGAGCTTATTCAATAAAATTTGGCGTTTTGTTATTCTATTATAAATTTCAGGGCTTTCTCCACAAAATCGGTTTTTATCTTAATAAAGTAAACACCTTTCGCAATCTGGCGTTCTGGATTCAAAACAATTTTTAATTTGTGATATCCCGGAACGAGTTTTCTTTTGGTAAGAGTGCGGACTTTTCTGCCTATTGCATCATATAAATCAATGCCGACAATTCCTTCCTGTTGCATAACAAAGAAGATGAAAAACTCATTGTGTGCCGGGTTGGATATCACTTTAAAATCATTCAGGAAGGGCAAAGCCCGATTTTTCTTTTCTTCCACGCCCAGAATCTTATTCCGTGCCACATACCAGCGGGCAGAATTTACTCCACCATTAATTATATCCCAATATAAATCCAACATCGGATCGTTTATTCCTGCACCAAACACAAAGAAGAACTGACCATAACCAGCTGGGACAACCCGTTTGGCAATCTGCCAGAGACAATTGTTGTGGTCAGTGATATTTGTGGTCAAATTTATCGGTGTATGCCAGGTCAATCCATTGTCCGCTGAATAATTATAATAAATATCCCAGAATGTATATGGGCCACTGCCGTTCCTCGTCTTGCCGAAAAGGACAACGACATAATTACCCCCAGTGGCAATTGTGGGATAGAAATTTTCTGCGCCTTGGGTTGAAACACCAACTTCAATGCATGGCTGACCAGGAGCAATGGAAACATAAATTTTGCCTTCATACGGGTATTCAGTATCATCACCATTTACTATATCGAATACAAGAATCGGGTTGCCTCCATCAGTGAGTGCCATCTGCCCCCAGTAGAAAACATTATTCGTAAATGGCTGGGGCCAGACTAAATTGTAGATCTGAGTTTGACTCCAGCTAATACCATCGGTCGTGGTTTTGTAATAAACATTCAAATTATCATCATACCAAAAGATGTGTGCAATCCCACCATTCACATCAAACCCCCAGTAATAACTCGTTGCCGGTGCTACAACTCCACTGGCAAGTTGCTGGCTCAGGTCATAATTCCAGGTCCTGAAGATAATACTGTTATCACCGGTTAAACCAATAAAACAAATGTTCCCATCAGGTAGTTGTTTACCGATACATTTAAATGTATGGACATTACCACCCCCAACATCAACTACTGTATCCCACTGAGAAGAATACCATCCACCCCTCTCATATTGTGCAGCCATACTACCCCAGGCACCCGCAATTAGATATGGAAAAGATATATGGGGTCCTGGGTGTGAGGCGATTGAATGTGGATACCTGCCACCTCCAATCTGTTGATCCAGTACAAATATACTAAAAATGCTATCACTCTGCCAGACATCGAGCTTGCCACTGATATTATAGCTCCTGCAGACAAATTGCAGACCACCAATTACGGGGTTGTATGCCAGACATTCATGCTGTTGAGTCCACATTGAATATTCACTCCCGGAATCAACCACGACAATATTGAGTAGTGGTATGTATGGATAATGAGGATCAGATATTACATTTTCTTCATCAATCCCTTTTTTATCAATGTTCGCGGGCACAATTTTTGCCTGAATGATACCAGCTCCAAGTAATAATACCGCGAACAATTTACTGAACATAATTCCTCCTTGTATATTATAATTTTACCATTTTTTTGTAAAAGTCAAGCCCTAAAATTGTAATATTGCGAAACTATTTCAACAATACTGTCTTCTCTATCTTTTTGAAATCACTAACCTCTAAACGTACAAAATATACGCCGGCAGGCGTCTTGCGACCTGAATCATCATCGCCGTTCCACGCGACCGTTGACCGTTCACCGTTTACCGTTAACCGAGGAAGATCTTTAACCAGCCTGCCCGAAACATCATAAATTCTTATTGAAATTTCGGATTTCGGATTGTAGATTGCGAAATTATCAGGGATTTGGAATTTAATAATGCAGTGATTTTTGAATGGATTAGGAGAGACTTCTAATTTCGGATTTTGGATTGCGGATTGCGAAATTTTGGTTTCTTCAACTCCAGTATGTCTTTTGATATAAAAGACCGGCGAAGATGTGGAATCATATCTGCCATTGCCTTTTACCACCAGCCAGAGTTTATTCCCCATATTACTCTGGGTATCAGGGACTACCCACTGGCAGATTGTATCTTGAGGCAAACCCTGATAGATTAGATGACAACCCAAAATTGGATGTGCCCAATATAATCTCAATGAATCAAGGACAATTGTTTCATCAAGTTTCCATCTGGGATAGACGGTATCATTAGCCCAGAATGTATCATACCGAACCGGACAGAACCAGGTGACAAAAGGAGTCTTTTCATAGATTCGGGTATGATTATTACCTGATATTACAATTTCATTTAAGCCATTATTGTCAAGGTCATTGGTAATTCTGATTGATGAGCCTAAAGAATTTCCCGACAATGTCTGCCATACATAGAATGAATCATTTCCTGCTGACTTGATAATATAGACATAACTCGCTGCCTCAAGGCAGATTTCAGGTATTGAATCACCATCAATATCACCCACATCCGAATAGCCACCGCCATAGTCCCAGTGCTGAGCATTAGGAAGATGGAAGGATTTAATCATTTGGTAGGTATTATTTCCTGTTGCCTCAAAGATAAAACAATCAGTCCGGGCATCAGGCACAACAAATCCTTTAACCACAAACTCCAACTTACCATCACCATCGGCATCGGGGACGGTGAAACAGTCACGAATATTATGTGTAAGTAAATATCCTTGAGCAACCTTTTCGTAACTATTATCTCCAATGCATTCATAAATCCAATACCACTCATCGGCTCCAGCGGGCACAAATTCAATTTTGTTGTCGCCGTCGAAATCTCCAAAAGCTATAGTTGCTGCAGGCGCCTCGCTGCCAGTTGTATCAGGATTAGTAGCAAAAATTAAATCATATTGATTATTACCTATAGATTCATAAATCCCAAGATATCCGTAAGGAGTAGCTCTATTTTTGACAATTTCTGGGAATCCGTCCGAGTCAATATCAAAAGCACATACTGGCAGAACAAGAGGTGGTCCCACCGTATCTCTCCACACTTCCTGGGTGGGATAGGAAAAGGAATCAGGGGATTCAGCAATGGAGATACCGGGAACAGGAGGTCCGTTTGGAAAGTCACCGAAATCTTCTTGTAATACCAAATTAGGTAAACCATCTAAATCAAAGTCACCAATATCCATTAAGATCGGATAAGAAACATAAGGGAAAGAATCTATCTCCCAGGTACTCGGCAAATGGAGTTCACAGAAAAAAAGACCATATATAGGATAATAAGGAGTAAAAACCAATTCGCTATATCCATCTTGGTCATAATCAGTATCAAATATTCTTCCTACAGCCCCTTGAACACCTTTAGATATATACCACTTCTGCTGGAAGCCACAGAAAAGAATTTGGAAAACAAGAAATAAATACATATCTTACCTCTACCAAGAGAGAGTGGGGTGGAGCAATTAACTCCACCCCACCGGTTAGTTATTATTCTAACTTAAGGATTTTCTGACAGTATGATTGATTTGAACCGGTATTCTCAATCCGCA
>JBDRWD010000070.1 GCA_039802205.1 candidate division WOR-3 bacterium | reverse complement strand
TATAATGAATCGGAAAATATTGAGAAGATTATAAATGCAGTTCTTTCAAAGTCTGAACAACTTGAAGTGCTGGTAATTGACGATAACTCTTCGGATAATACTGCCAAAATTGTTGAAAATATGATGAAAAAAAATAATAAAATACATATCATTAAACGACCAAGAAAAATGGGACTGGGCACCGCGTATGTTTCAGGGTTTGGATATGCACTGGAAAATGATTATGATTTTGTCTTTGAAATGGATGCGGATTTCTCCCATGATCCGAATGACCTTCCTCGTTTTATTGCCCTGCTGGACAAATATGATTTGATAATCGGTTCCCGATATATAAATGGGGTGAGTGTTGTGAACTGGCCGATGAAACGACTTTTACTTTCTTATTTTGCCTGTGTCTTTGCCCGGATTGTGACTGGTGTGCCAGTGAAAGACCTTACCAGCGGATTTAAATGCTATTCCCGAAGGGCCTTAGAAAAGGTAAACTGGCAGAAGTTTAAGGTTGACGGATATGGTTTCCAAATTCAAAGCGTTTATGGTGTATTCCATGCGGGTTTATCAATAAAGGAAATTCCCATTATTTTTGTAGAGCGGCGGGCCGGCATTTCAAAGATGTCAAAAAAGATAATCTGGGAGGCTTTTTGGCTTGTCTGGAAATTGCGCCTGATGTCATTGCTTAACAAGAAATGGCTCTGTAAATGATTTTCCCTACGCTATTTTTAATTACCATTTCTTTGAAACCCTTTTATTATACCAATCATAACTACATTTATGAAATTGTAGTCAGCGATTCCATCATCTATGGCGCAACAAATGGCGGGGTTGTTGCCTTGAATTATTTAAGAGGTAGTTTTCGGGTTCTTACCAACACCGATGGCCTGACGGCTAACCGTCAAAACTGTATTGCCTTGGATAGTGCCGGGAACATCTGGGCCGGTTCCCACAACGGGCTTGTCCAGATTGACCCGGGATTCAAACAGGTTCGTGTTTACCCAACCGAGTGTTTACCCTGTATCCGGATAAATACCATCTATTGCCTGAGAGATACAATCTTGGTCGGAACCCAGAATGGTCTGCTGGTCATTGATACTCGAAAAACTCCCCAAAATTTTCAGGATGATAAAATTTTGAAGATATATGATTTCCAAGGATTATCCTCAAATAATATTCTGACGATTGAAGTGGACACCAGTTTCTGGTTGGGTACCGATGACAAGATCACCAGATTTGGCAACGACTTTCAAAATGTTACAGTTTACGGGATGGAACAGGGACTTTTAAAGAATTATATAAGAAAGATTAAAAAAGTTGATTCGGTCATTTATGTAGGAACCGATGCCGGGTTAAATAGGTTTCGTGGATCTTATTTTGATACCCTTCTATTGGGTTATAAAATAACCGAAATAGCTGGAAGCGGAGATTCCCTAATCCTGGGACTTGATTCTTTACGTCAGGTAGGTGTCTTTTTTAACGGGAATCTTACTTTTGAAAACAACGGTCTGCCCTTTTTGGTGACGATTAATGATTTGGAAATCTATAAAGGACGGTGGTTTTGTGCTACAGGTAATACTTACCGGTCCGATTATTTCGGCGAGGGCATCGGTGTCTTTGATTTGAATAGCCACCAATGGGAGTTAAAGCGGGCGAACTGCCTGGCTTCAAATCATGTCTGTAGTATCACGGCAAATCCATGGGGTGTTTTCGTTGCCCACGGCACCCGCACCAGCGAATCCCGGGGGATGAGCTGGTTGCGGGATAATGGTCTCTGGGAAAATTATTCACAGGATTCGGTGCTTCCCACAAAGTTTGTTCACCGGTGCGTAACAGCTCCGGACAATAAAATCTGGTTTGCTTTCCATTACACAGACTCCTTGCTTGCTGGTTTTTTCGACCCGATTAAGAATGAATGGCATTATCTACGGCAGAGGTCGGGAGGAATAGATTCGACCATTGCAATATGGGATATGAAGTTCGACCGGCAAAATAATCTCTATCTTACCCTTGCTGGTCCTTCTGATAAACTCTGGGTTTATGATTCCACCCTGAAAAATGCCTTTCTTTTAGGTGAGAGGACCCCGGGTTTTGAAGTGGAACTAGCGATTGATTCAAGTTGGAGGGTGTACAGCACAGTCTTTGATGCCGCAGGAGGGGTATTAATGATTGATACAAAAGGCACCCTCTTTGACCGGAGTGACGATTTAAATTTAAAATACGGCAAAGCCGATGGTCTCCTCTCGCAATTTTGTTCCGGGATAACCGTCGATGAATATAATCGTGTATATATTGCCAATGAGATCGGTGTTTCCATCCTTCAGGAGCGTCATTTTGAACACATCACCGGTTTTAATAATGGACAAATTTACGATGTCCTGGCCGATGGCGCTGGAAGGGTATGGATAATGGCTAGTAATGGGGTATATGCGTATGATGTTAATTATCAAGTGTTGAAAAGATTTACTTTCGAAGAATTGGGTGTGAATATCGAATTCTTACCGCTGAGCAATGAAATCATTCAAGTGCAGGGTTTCTTTTATGATCCAATTCGTTCCTGTATCTGGTTGGGCGGTGAGACCGGCTTGCTTAAATTAGAAATCATTCAGCCTGATACATTGGTCCCGGATAGTATTTTGCTCTACCCTAATCCAGTGATTAAAGGTTCGATAATGCGGATAAAAAATCTTCCCAAGTATGCTACGGTTGATATCTATTCTGTCACCGGGAGGAAAATTGCTCAAGATCTTAGCCCCAATCCTCTGGGTGAAGTGCTCTGGCGTATTCCTGGTGAAATCGCCAGTGGTCTATATTTTGCCCTTGTGAAGACAAACGACAACAAAAAAGTGTGTAAATTTGCCATTGTTAAATAAATTTTTATTGGTGGACAAGGATTATGCACGAATACAACGTAACCCGGGCGCTTGTTGAACTTTGCCATCAAGAAGCCCAGAAGCACCAGCTAAACCAGATTAAGGTGATAAAAATTAGAATAGGGAAGTTCACCGGTTTTTCACCGGAGGCGATAAATTTTTATTTTGGTTATCTCAAAACAGGCACCCGTTGTGAAAATGCAAGACTGGAATTTCTTGAGACCCCGATAAAAATAAAATGCGGGTCCTGTGATTTGGAAAAAGAGATTGAAGAACCTCTTTTTGTCTGTCCAGAGTGTGCCAGCCCGGAGATCGAAGTCATTTCGGGTCGGGAATTTTATGTGGAATCAATCGAAGGCGAATGAAGAAGGAGGCAAAATATGAAATTTGAAGTTTTAAAGCCCGTTCTGGTATCAAATCAGGAAAGGGCTAAGGAGAATAGAAAATTTTTTGACCAAGCACATAGTCTGGTTTTGAATATCATTGGTTCACCGGGTTCGGGTAAAACCTCGGTCATTGAGAATATCGTTAAAAGATTAAAAACCCAATGGCGGATTCTGGTGATTGAAGGGGACATAAAAGGTTCCCTTGATAGTGAAAGGCTGAGTAAACTGGGGATTGATACTATTCAAATCAATACACTCACCGAGTGTCACTTAGATGCATTCATGATTGCTCAGGCACTCCCCAAAATCAAAAGACCTTATGACTTGATTTTGGTGGAAAATGTAGGAAATTTAGTCTGCCCGGCGGAATTTGAGATTGGTGAGGATTATAAGATTGCCATTCTTTCCACCCCTGAAGGCGATGATAAACCAATCAAGTATCCATTGTTATTTCATCTGGCAAAAGTCGTAATCATCAATAAGGTGGACCTATTGCCCTATCTGGATTTTAAACTTAAAAAGGCTCGTGCGCATATCCGGGAGAAGAATCCTAAGGCGGTAATCTTTGAGGTATCAGCCCGCACCGGCAAAGGATTCGACCGGATAGTCAACTTTCTTAAAAAAGAACTGGCGAAGAAAAGATAGCTTCTAAGGGGCGATGCCGCGCATCTTCATCCAAGTCAAAGGAATTGTTCAGGGCGTAGGATTTCGGCCTTTTGTTTATCGTTTGGCACAATCTCTCCACCTGGGAGGGTTTGTCCGTAATACCTCGTATGGGGTGGAGATTGAAATTGAGGGTAATACCAAAGACATAAAAGATTTTTTGAAAAGGCTTTCTACTGAAAAACCTGTAGCAGCAGTTGTGGAACAGGTGAACGTCCGCGCAATACCCGTGAAAGGAGAAAAAAAATTTATAATTAAAACCAGCCGACATGCGGAAGGCTTTACCCAAATTTCTCCAGACATTGCCACCTGTAAGGATTGCTTAAAAGAATTCTATAATCCCCATGACCGACGCTTTAGATTTCCGTTTATCAATTGCACGAATTGTGGCCCACGTTACTCAATCATCTATGATACTCCCTATGACCGGAAGGCAACGGCGATGAAAGAATTTAAGATGTGTCCGGAGTGCAAAAAAGAATTTGAGGATGTTAATGACCGACGTTTCCATGCCCAGCCTGATTGTTGTTTCCAGTGTGGTCCCCAATTTTCTTTATATAAAATTGATGGGGAAAAAATTATGACAGATGACCCCATTGGTGCAGCGATAAAACTTTTAAAAAAAGGGAAAATCATTGCCTTGAAAGGTATCGGTGGTTTTCACATTGCCTGTGATGCGACAAATCGCGCTGCCGTGCGCCGACTGCGTTTTTTAAAAAACCGACCGACCAAGCCATTTGCTATCATGACTTTAGAAGAAAATCTCAACCGAATTGTGAGAATATCAAAAGAGGAAAAAGCGGTCATTAAATCCTCAATAGCCCCGATAATGCTTTTAGCGAAAAAAAAGAGTTCGGTATGTGAAGATGTGGCACCGAATAATCCATACTTGGGGGTCATGTTGCCTTACACTCCGGTTCATTACATGCTCCTGGAAAAAGTTCCATATTTGGTAATGACCAGTGCCAATATTGCGGACGAACCGTTGACAAAAGATGATTGTGAGGTAAGAACAAAACTCAAAAAGATTGTTTCATTTTATCTTACCCACAACCGACCGATTGTAAATCGTTGTGATGACTCGGTGGGTTTTTATCTTAAAAAGCGCGGATTCTCCATAATCCGGCGCTCTCGGGGTTATGTACCAGCGCCGCTTGAACTCCCCTATCCTGTGATCCCCACACTCGGGGTTGGTCCCTATTTGAAAAACACCTTTACACTTGCTAATAAGAATTTTGCTTACATCTCACCTCATATCGGTGATCTTGATAATCTGGAGACCCTACATTTTTTCCTGGAGATGGTGGATAAATACAAAAAATGGTTCAAAATTGAACCCGAATTGATTGTTCACGATTTACACCCAGACTATCTTTCAACCAAGATTGCACGCGAGATTGCTCAGAATAGAAAACTACAAATAAAAGGAATTCAACATCACATAGCCCATATAATCGCCTGTATGGGTGAGAATGGGATTTATGATAAGGCAATCGGTATTGCCTTTGATGGAACAGGTTATGGTATTGATGGTAATATCTGGGGGGGTGAATTCTTCTTCGGGGATATGGAGGTATTGAAAAGAGTTGCCCATCTTGAATATCTGCCCCTACCCGGGGGTGAAGAGAGCATTAAGAAACCCTACCGGATTGCCCTTGCTTATCTTTATAAAAAATTTGGTGAAGAGATTTTTTATTTACTTGTTAACAAAAATGCAATTCCCTCTTTAAGGGCGGGAAAAAAAGAATTTGAAATGATAAAAAAAATGATCGATAATAATTACAATCTCGTCTATACTTCAAGCATAGGAAGAATGTTTGATTGCGTTTCTGCGTTGCTCGGTATCACCCGAGAGATTACATACGAAGCCGAGGCCGCAATAAATCTGGAATATGTTGCAAGCAAGAATAAAAGTGGAGTTTATCCTTATGAAATTATAAAATCTCTTCCAGATTCCTGCCCGGGAGAAATGACACCGGATAACGAATTCCTCATTCTCATCAAACCAATGCTTGAAGGAATATTAGAAGATCTTAAGGAAGGGATAGATAGGTCTACTATCTCAGCAAAATTTCATAACACCGTTGCCCAGTTCTCTCTTGACATCGTAAGAAAGCTGCGTAGGATTTATGGGGTGAACAAAGTGATTTTATCAGGGGGCGTCTTTCAGAATCGTTATTTATTACGATTGCTGATAAATAAATTAGAAACCAATGGTTTTGTGGTTTATATCCACCGTAAGCTTCCTACGAATGATGGTTGTATTTCTTACGGGCAGGTGATCGGAGGAAATCTGATTAAAGATGGGAGGTGAAAGCCATGTGCCTGGCAGTAGTGGGGAGGATAGAAAAAATTGATGGTGATACAGCGATTGCGGAAATAATGGGGGTAAAAAAGGAGATTTCAATCGTTTTAACCCCGGAAGTGAAAGTGGGTGATTATGTGATGATCCATGCGGGTTTTGCGATAAATCCGATAGATGAAAAAGAGGCTAAAGAGACCGAAAGACTTTTGCGTGAAATTGCAAAATACACATAGCTTTTTAAACTATTTTTTATTTTAAATGATTATCAAAAAAGACAAACTCTCTTGCAATATCCCAAATATCAAGTATAATTGGGAGTGAGAAGATTTTTGCTTCTTGATGCCCATTCTTTGATTTTCCGGGCATATTTTGCATTTATTAAAAATCCATTAAGGAATTCTAAAGGGCAGAATACCTCCGGGATTTTTGGCTTTTTGAATTCGCTAAAAAAAATCCGGACAAAGTTTGGCAGCGAATACGTCGCCCTGGCATTTGATGCTCCTGGTGAGACCTTCCGGGATCAATTATTTAAAGAATATAAAGCGACTCGGCCTGCACTCCCTAAGGATATCCCATTCCAAATTGAAAAAACGAAGGAGATTACCCGGTTATTGGGGATTAAGACATTTGAAGTTATGGGATATGAAGCCGATGACATCCTTGCCACCCTTACCAAAAAATTAAAGGATTGTGGAGAAATATACATTGTCAGTTCTGACAAGGACCTGATGCAACTCATCTCAAAGAATGTCTTTATCTATGATGTTTTTAATGATATCATATACGATCAGAAAAGGGTTATAGAAAAATATGGCGTGGGTCCAGAGCGGATTGGGGAATATCTAGCCTTATGCGGTGATTCAATTGATAATATCCCGGGTGTTCCGGGGATCGGACCGCATCGTGCATTGGAAATTTTGAAGAAATATCCAAATCTTGAAATAGCCCTGGAGGAGGACCCAAAACTTAAAGAGCATCGGGAGCTTTTGCTTTTATCAAAAAATCTTGTTGAGCTGGCGAGTGAGGTCCCTTTGGTAGTTACACCCGAGGAGTTAGCAGTTAAAGAACCGGATCTTGATAAGCTTTTAAGAATTCTTGAGGAGTTGGAGTTCCATTCGTTGATAAGAGAATTTGCACCCCGTTTTGATTCCAAAGCGCTGAACACAAAAAGGGTTTTCTTTGTACCAGAAGGAAAGAAACTCGTAGGTATTGCCTTTACTGATAATAATTGGTTTCTAAATTTTGAGGATAAGGAAGTTTTTGTTGCAGAATCTCAAACCGCAATGTTACTGCTTACCGATAAAAAAGTAGTAAAAGTGGGATTCGATCTTAAGGAACTGGTAAAGACCACTCTTTTATCTCCACCATTTTTTGACATTAAAATTGCCGCGTGGTTAATAGATCCAAATATAAAACATGACCGCTTTGAGGACATCTGTTTGAAGTATCTAAAATGTCAGACCGAAACTACCCCGGAGGCGGTTGCGCATCTCTCTTTAAAGTTATATCCGATTTTGAAGAAGAAACTTGAAGAACTTGGTGAATGGCAATTGTATACCGAGATTGAAGAGCCTTTGATTACGGTCCTTGCCCGGATGGAGGAGAGGGGGATCGGTATTGACCTCAACTTTCTAAAGGAGTTAAAAAAGAAGATTGAGATTCATCTAACCCGTATTGCTGATGACTGTTATAAAACTGCAGGCTGCACTTTTAACTTGAACTCTCCTAAACAATTGGCGGAAGTTTTATTTGAAAGATTGAAATTACCACCAATGAAAAAAGGAAGGGCGCATTTTTCTACGGATTCCGAAGTTTTGCAACAGTTAAGTCAAAAACACGAACTACCCCGGAAGATTCTTGAATACCGGGAACTTGCAAAGATGATAAACACTTATATTGAACCGCTCATGGAACTGGCAAAAGAAGGCAGGATTCACACGACTTTTAATCAGACCGGTACAGCAACGGGTAGGCTTTCTTCAAGTAATCCCAATATTCAAAACATTCCGATACGGAGCAGCTGGGGTAGTGAGTTGCGTAAGGCATTTATTGCCCGGGAAGGATTTAGGTTGATTTCGGCTGATTATTCGCAGATTGAGTTGAGGATTTTGGCGCACATCACAAAAGATAAAAATCTCATTGAGGCATTTAACACGGACCGGGATATCCACAATCACACAGCCGCCTTGATTTTTGGGGTACCGGAGGAAAAAGTTGATGACCACCAGCGGCGTATTGCCAAGGTGGTTAACTATGGCTTGATCTACGGCATGAGTGATTACGGACTAGCCCAAGAACTTGGTATTTCTAAAGAAGAGGCAAACCAGTTTATTCAAAGTTATTATACCCTTTATCCAGGGGTAGAGGAATGGCGGGAGGCAGCAATAAAAAGTGCTGAGGAAAAAGGATATGCCGAAACAATCTTTGGCCGAAAAAGACCGATCCCCGAGATCAATTCGGATAATTATACCTTGAAAGAACAAGCCAAACGATTGGCAATTAATACTCCCATCCAGGGCACTGCTGCGGATCTGATCAAAATGGCGATGATTGAAGTGGAAAGAAGATTGACCGAAGGCAATTTTAAAGTAGGTTTATTACTATCAATCCACGATGAATTATTATTTGAAATTGAAGAAGAACGGATTGAAGAGGCTCAGAAGATAATCATTGAGGCAATGACCGGGATTGGCAAATTTTCCATACCGATAACCGTGGAGATTGGGGTGGGCAAAAATTGGGCTGAGGTTCATTGATGAAGAAGATAATTTTTTACTTGTTTATTCCGCTAATTATTTCAAGCCAGGTGATCAGTCTTGATGAACGGGAATTTATACCATTTAACACACCACCCTATCTGACACCCACATTTATGCCGGCAAACTCAATCGTTATTAATTACTGCACTAAAGAATTAAAAACAGGCGTTGTAGCATTGGGTATTGATTCATCATTGCGGGACACAATCCGCGGCAAAGAGAAAACCCATTTCCACCATCTTGTATTGACTAATTTGCAACCCAATACGAAATATTTTTATCAAGTTTTGCCAGATGGAAAAGTTTACCAATTTAGAACTTTTCCTATCCAACCGGATTCTTTCTACTTTGTGGTCATCGGTGATACCCGCACCGATGCAATAACCCATAAGGCTGTGATTGAGCGGATAGCAAATTATGATTTTGACTTCATCCTGCACACCGGAGACATGGTAACCACCGGCTATCGGAGAGAAGACTGGGAAGAATTTTTTAATATTGAGTGTAAAATCATCACCTGCAAGCTATTCCTTCCTGTGGTGGGGAATCACGAGAAACCATTCTGGCAGTATGATTCGTTATTCTTATTACCCGGAATAGAGGATTTTTACTTTGTGCGTTTCGGTAATACCGGGATTATTTGTCTAAATACCGAGATAGATTTAGCCGGCTATCAGAAGAAATGGCTCAACAATAAATTAGAATATCTCAGAAACGATACCACCATTCACTGGATTTTTGTTAATCTGCACCGCCCCCCGTATTCTTCAGGTAGCCATGGGAGCGACAGGAAGGTTCAGCAGGAGTGGTGTCCGATATTTGAAAAATATGGTGTTGATATTGTTTTCTGTGGTCATGACCATGCCTATGAACGGACCAATAAAATAAACGGGGTGATCTATATTATCACTGCTGGGGGTGGGGCCCCTCTCTATAATGTAGGGAACAGCGAATGGACTGCTTATTCAGAAAAAACGCACCATTTTTGCCTGGTCAAAGTCAAACCCCACGAAATTTTCTTACAGGCGATAAAGCCCAATGGGACTGTTTTTGATTCCTTGCGACTGAAAAAATGAATATCCCGGTCTTTGATCTCCATTGTGATACCCCATTGAATATAAAAAAGAAGAAATTCAGACATATCCGCCCCAGCTATTTAAATCCAGCAGTTTTTTGTGGAGCAATATTCGCCCATTTTGTTTATCCCCAAGTGAAAGAGCCATTTGATTTGGGATTAAAACTCGTCTTGAACACGATAAATTATTTGAGAAATAAAAACGAAATAAACATCCTCGGTAGTCTTAATAACTTTGATATCAAAAGAACTAATATAATATTAGGTGTTGAGGGTGGCCACATCTTCGATAAGAACTTTACGCAGTTTGAAACCTTTTATGAACTTGGGGTGCGGGTGTTTACAATCACCTGGAATAATTCCAACCAATTGGCCCATGCTGCATTTGACGATGACAAGAAGGGATTGACCAGAAAGGGTAGGGAGTTTGTTAAAATGCTTAGATACTACGAAGTAATAATCGATCTTTCCCACGCCTCAACCCGAACGGTGTTAGAGGTTTGTGAAATCAGTGAAAATCCGGTAATTGCCTCCCATTCCTGCATGCGGAAGTTAAATCCATTTATCAGAAATATAGATGACCAGGCGATAAGGGCAATTGTCAAAAGAGGGGGTATAGTCGGGATTAACTTTTCCCAGAAACATCTTGGGCATTATTCGGTAATCGACCATCTAAAATACCTATGTGAAAACTTTGGAGTTGATAGTGCTGGATTGGGCAGCGATTTTGATGGGATAACTGATCCGATATGGCAATGTCCCGAAGGCTATGTGGAAATTGCCAACGAACTATGGAAATCTGGTTATAAAAAGATCGCAATTGAAAAAATATTTTATAAAAACTTCTTAAGGTTACTTCAAAAAGTATGAATTATGGTGTCACATCGGTATAGCGGACGATAAACGCTGAACGATCGTAAATATCCTGAAGTGTAATTTTTTTATTTAGAAGGACTTCTTTTATTTCTGGCAATCTCTCTTTTACAGTTTGAACATGTGCTTTTAATAACTCACAGTATTGCTTTGTCCTCAATTTTGTTCCGAAAAGAATTTGGATAGGACATCGACCACCGCAATAAAAATGAATTTCGCAGTGATAACACCCAAGGATTTTTTTCAGAGATAAAAGTTTTTCTGGATTTTGTTTCAAACTTTTTCCCATTTCAAATGGGAGGTCGACGCAGGCAAGAATTTCACCTCCAACCAGGTCGTAATTCGTATTTAATTCAGCACCGCAGGCCGTATGATTCCGGTGTTTTCCGGTAATAAGATATAAAATCAATTCATTGATATGGGCAATGGGTAGTAAAATTCCATCGTTCAAATTTTTTATATATTCATCAATTATTATTTTTAAATCGTTTGTATAATTTTTATAATATTCAGAAAAATTTTTAAAGTCCTCGCGTGTTTCAAGCCAGTGCCAGAAAAAATGATGAACGAGTCCTTTTCTATACAAACTCATAAATTCATCAAAGCATTTTCCCAATGACTGTTCCTCACGTAAGGTTGACCACATCAATATATTCCCGCGATATAAATCTTTCACAAATAGGAGGTTTTCCCTGATTCGCTTGAGATCGGTTCCAATCCTTACCCGATTGTGCTGTTCTTCATCACCATCAATAGATACTGCATACATCCAGATATTTCTTGCAATCTCTGGATATTCTTTAAAAAATTGAGCAAGAAATTCTCCATTGGTATAAACCATAAATTTGACCCGGGTATTATCTTCGCTTTTCCTCAAATTTCCAATTATCGGCACAAAACGATGTGGTTCAAGAAGGGGTTCTCCACCGTAAAAACAGATCGTTGCCGGCATGTCGGTATTTCTTCGCAATATTTCCTCAATGATTTTTAAATCGCGTTCAATATTGATTTCTAATTCTTCTACCTTCAATCCCGAATTTTGGGTGATTGTTTGATTGATGCATTCCCGGCATTGGGCATTGCATTTGCCAGTGACGAAAATATTGATGATTAAATCTTTATTTTCTTTAAAATCCAAAAGATTCATACCTATATCTTGGCATCGGTTCAGATATAGGAGGAAACCAAGGAAAAAGAATTAGTTACTCCTTACCTATATCTTTATGTGTAAGAACAATGGAGGTGAGCGGAGTCGAACCGCCGACCTATGCGTTGCAAACGCATTGCTCTCCCAACTGAGCTACACCCCCATTTAGAAAATACATCAGACTGGACAATGTGCAAACCGTTGTCCAGCCCTTTCACGGAAATTAAAATCTTCCAAAATTCAAATCTAAGCCGAAGGATTTGAAAAAGGTCGTCTCTTTGTTAAAAAGCCTCTCTTGGTTGAGATGAAAATCGAGATTGAATTCTCTTATGCGCAGACCGAGTCCTGGTTCCACATGCCATTTGATAGGAACAAAATCTTTATCAAATTCTTCCCGAGCACCCATACGGAGATAGAATGTGCGGTTCAAAGGCAGTTCAAACGCTGCAAAACAGTATTCCCGATCAGCATTGATATCGCCATTTTGAAGGAGATATTCGAATCCAAGGATGACAAATCCGTCATTCAAAATGAGCCGCTGGAGTGCCAGTCCCAGATTATGGCTCTGGTATTCATAAGGTTCGTAACTTAAATTAAAGATATAACGGGGGATGACGATATATTCGGCTTTTCTTTTCAGCAATCTTAGATGAAGTCCATACCCTTCGTTTACATTGGTTTCAGCATTAATCACGCTGGAGAGATCGATTCTGGTATCGATGGTAGCATAGCCAATGCCCGCTCCCAGACGATTATGGTCTTTGGCAGGTGAAATCATAATCCCGAACTCAAATTTTTTTATCGTTACACCATAGCCGATAGAGAAATTCTTATCCTGATAGAAAGCAATCCCCCCATATTTTTCAAGAGGGGTTATTACCATGCCGAAGGCACTATTTGTAGTTTCCAGGATATCGCCATAAAAGTTATTGGGAAAAACATTGAGATGCTGGGGATAGAGACCGATATTCACTGGATCATCAATATAATCGCCCACCATCAGGGTATTCATCCTGGTCCAGTTTGCCCATGCTAGACCAGTAATTGTTATTAGACTGAAAATAAATAGCTTTTTCATAGTAATAATATTATATCCAAAACTTTTGTTTCGTCAATGAGGCATTTTGCTGAGTACTCCTCACTTTTTCTCCTCCCCCTTTGATGGGGGAGGATTAAGGTGGGGGTGATAAAGATGGATTTCTCTCTTGATTCTTTTTCAATTTATT
>JBDRWD010000069.1 GCA_039802205.1 candidate division WOR-3 bacterium | reverse complement strand
CATAAACCGTAACAACCGGATTGGAAGTCCAAGTATTGTTACTTGCATCTTTAAAAGTCAGCGTAAAATTCACACTGTAATTGTTCGGACAATTGTTAGCAACAGTAAAACGATAATAGGGACTCCCTAACACTGAATCATTCGCAGGAATATTCCCATACCAGGAGGAATCAATAGAAATAGAAACATAAGGATCAGACTCAGTCAATTTACCATAAACCCCCTGGGCCGTGGCAACACCAACATTCTTACCATAAATACCCAAATTCACCGTCTCACCCGGATTCACCTGACCATTACCACCAGAATCATTGATGATTGTTCTGCCTAATACGATATAAGGACCTGAGGGAGCTGTAACTATTGCATACCCTTCATAGGGAAAGTAATTATGTTTGGTAACGGTGATATACATTGTATCACCGGGTGTAGTGGGATTTATATTCAAAATTGCAACTCCGGAAGCATTGGTATAGGCAGAGACATGAACTTCAGGAACCTGGGTTTTTATCCAACAGCAGACGAGTGCATCTCTTAAAGGATTCCCACCACCGGTAACTGTCACTGTAAATTGCTGAGAACCAGGAAATACCACCGCATTATGGCTTACTGTCATATTCTGTGGTATATCAGTCCAAAAATCTAAAGATGGATCGTTAAAGAGATGATATGCTTCAAAATAATAACGCTTCAAACTGGAACTCGTATGATTTTCTATCCAGTATAAACCCCACTGGGTAAATCTACCAGTTTCATACAAACGGCCTGGGATCGAATCGGTGTAGATGGCATCAAAGTATCTTCGCTGTAGCCAGTCATCTTCATTCCAATATGTTGAGGGCACACTACCAAAGTAACAAATTCCACCCTTCCCACTCAATCTATCCCAGGTTTCACCAAAGCAATTCGTAGAATATTGATAATCACCAGTAAGACAGCAATGACCAGCCGGGAAACAATACATATCAAGATTGTTTGTAAGATTGGTTAGCTCAGTTACATTGAAATCCCCAGAATAACCTACCCACCATTCGGTCTGTCCCCCGTGTGCAGTATAGACCACCCAGGCACGGCCAGCATTAATTTGAGCAACGACCCTGCCTTCCTGCTCACCGCTTGCATAAACAAGGGTATCCACTTGGTACCCGTAAGGGACAAGGAGATTTCTACAATACCAGTTTGTTGCCATCCCGACGCTCTGATAATTTGCATCATAACCAGCAATAAAGCATGCCTTTTTTAGCCAAGCATAACCTGCAGAACCGAAGTTCGCATGCTCCCAGCGGATTGCCTTATTGACCACTGTATTTCCTTGAATTGTATCAAGAATCGATATACGCGCATAGAACATATCGGGGAGATAGGTATTTCCTTCATTTACCTCTGCATAATATAAATCAGTCTGGTCACCAGACGATGAACCGGTTTCAGAAGGTGGTAAGGCGATAGAACTTGAATTCGGGTCGCCCATTATTACCAAGAAAGTTGCCAATGGATTCTGGGATCTTATCGTATCGTTTATTGCCGAGGCAGTCCATCCTCCGGCATTCCACATCCGTACTTTATATCCCTTTTTCTTTTTCCACTGGGCAAGTTTGTTGGCAACGGTCTGGGCTTGACCATTGTAAAAGATATCATAATATACCGGTAACGGCGGAACGCCTCTAAGATATTCCGGATAGTTTATAACCATCCTTTTGATAAATTCTTCCCAGACTGGAGAAAAATCTTTCGCGATTACTCTTTGCGTCTCCAGGATGTCGCCCCCGATAAAATTCACTCTAACGGTGATATTGGTATAAACCCGGATTCTTCCTGTTACCGGATTGTAATGGATTGGATAAACCCTCAAGGTTGCCAGCCGGTGACCACGGGCTAATCCTCCATCGCCTTCGTAGATATCGGCAATTTTATCTGGATAATAGGCATCGGTAGAATAAGTTTTTTCATCCAAAATAAATTCGGCTTTAGCATTGGGTTTTTTAATCACGCTCGGAAGTGCTGGTGCAATTCTTTTATCAATTCCAAGTGCCATTAAATCAAATTCACTATACTTAAATGAAATCACCTCTACCCGAATCTCTGCCCTGTGAGGAACATCTACAACAGCAGTTACCATCGGCAAATTGGGTTTACCAATTTCACCAATAAAAGCGTATTCGTCTATTTTTAATAATGCAAAGACTTCTTTTCCAGTGTATGTTAGCTTGGTTGCATCATATTCGGAAACTTCGGCGCCAAATACTTTTATATTTAGTTGGACTGAGTTTTCATTGGCGGAGAGCAATTCTATTGCGGTCTTTTTTGGTATTTGTTCGGTACCAAAGGGTAGCCATTCAGCCCATAAAGATATTAATAACCCCGGGAGCAGGAATACCAACGCTCCCTTTCTTAAAACCAGGATTTTAGCCATAGAACCCCCTTTCGGCCTTCCCTGGTATATCGAGGTTTAAACCTAATAATAACCGCAGAACTATCCCTTTTACTATTATAGATATTAATCAATATTTTGCAAATGTCAAGGGTGAAAATTTAGACTTAAGTCTTGAAATATTAAAACGAAAGCCTCTTATTGATAATAAAATTCGGCTTCAAGCATAAAAGCACTTCCAAACAACCCAATCCCATTTTCAATTCCGCACTGAAGTTTGGATGCATCTATGTTGTAATTGACATAATTGCTATCGTAGACCCCTACCATCAACCGATAATATCCTGTGTCATAAAGGCAAGACCAGAAAGGCAGCTCCAAAATTGTATCTCCAACCATACCGTAAAAATTCCAGCATAGTAGCGAATCCTGATAATATAGCTCTAATCGTACCCATTGATGGCGATTCTTCCATTTAATTATCATTGTGTCCAACAATTGAACTGTATCACCATCTTCGGGAAAGATTATCTCGAATGAATCAGGTACAGTAGTCACACCTCTGATGGTATCAAACCCCTTCGCAGAAACCTGCAAATGATAGGTCTGGCTGTGAACAACAGGAAAAGTATCACGCGTTACAAATACTCCCAAGATTGAGTCTTCAACGAGTGTATCACATATCCCGTTTCCCGAAAGAATCACCTGCACATCTTCAAGGTCATAAATTGATTTCTCGTCCATTCCATAGATTCTATCAACGACTACTTTTTGATATGGACGATTATTTTTGAGAATACAAAAAACATTTAATTGCGGTTCAAATTCTTCATTATACTTTTGACAGAATAAAAAAATAAACAGAATCAATATTCCAAACAGTTTCGCTTTTCTTAACCGTCCACCGAAACCAAATATATTTGTCATATCCTGCCTTCTCCTGCCTCTCTGCCCTTTAGCCATCTTTAGCCCTTTTTCCGCCGTTTTTCGCCCTCAAATTATCATAATAATTTTTTCAAAACCTCACATTAAATCCAAAAGAAGGTATGGGAATCGCAATCGGTGGGATTGAATAGCCAACCCTTCTCGGTGGGTCATATTCCTGCCCGGTGTTGTAATCAAAATATTCATAATCATAGAAAAGTACATTCTTTCGTGCATAAAGATTAATAATGTCCAGATACCACCCACCATTCAATCCGAAGATTTTAATTTCTTTTTCGTAATGCAGGTCGAGTCTGTGGGAAATTGGAAGTCTGTAGGCGTCCCGGCTGCCTTTTATATACTGCCACCAGTAAACTGGATACTCATTAAGCGTGTCATTCTCCCATCCAAAAAATATCCGATATCGTGCTATCTCCAGGGCATAAGGTAGTCCCGTTCCCAGATACCAGCGTAAATCAAGTTTGCCATTTTTTAATAACGGAATTGACTTCGGTAGAACAAATCCGAAAACAATATTTAGATTATGCCTTCTATCATAGCGTGGAAAATAAGAGATATTTCCTACACTTCTTCTTGTATAACCGAATGTATAACTGACCCAGCCAAAATAATCTTTAAAACTTTTTTTAAGAAAGATATCTACACCTGTTGCATAGCCATTCCCGACACGCAAACTTTCAGTGGGCACACTGAAAAACATATCTTCTTCGCGGGGTATCAATAGATTGTAGTATTTCTTGTAATACCCTTCAATATTGAAATTTGTCCCTTCACCCAGCCATCGTTCAATTCCCGCTATAAAATGATAACCCACTGGCGGATGATGCGTGCTATCAACCGGTCGCCAGAAATCAAAAATAGAAAAATAAGATTCCTGACTATTTATAGTTATCAAGCACTGATTATATTTTCCCATTGAAACATTTAATGCTGAATTTTCTCTGTAACGATATTTCATCCCTAATCTGGGATTATACAGAAACCGATTGCCCTGATTATAGTAGATTAATCTTATCCCCGGCTGGATATAGAGAATTGGCTTTATCACCTGCCATTTATCCTGGAGATAAACTGCAACGAGATTAGAACTCTGCTTAGGTGGTCCGAATGTTCCCTCTTCAACCTCCCAGTGCTGCTTAACACCAAGATTTTCTTCCTGAAATCCAAAATCAAGTGTATGCTGCTCGCTATAAATATAAGAAAAGTCGCACTTGCCGGTCAAACTCTGTATCTTCTCATATAATCGCAGATTTGCGGTTGAATCATAGTAAACAATGTATCTTAAATCAGTAAAGAAATTGCTCCAGA
Source organism: candidate division WOR-3 bacterium (assembly GCA_039802205.1). Taxonomy (NCBI): domain Bacteria; kingdom Pseudomonadati; phylum Caldifarciminota; species Caldifarciminota bacterium. The sequence continues at coordinate 9,143 of JBDRWD010000069.1, read as the reverse complement.
CACCAAGGATTTCGCCATATAGTTTCGGTGAAAACACCCGCCGCCATTTTCCCGATATACCACGATTTCCCCAGATTAGATCTACCTTATCTGATGGCGGGCCGCCTCCGGAGAATGAAATGACATCTGCGCCACCAAATCCAGTGATTGTAAATCTATTTTCACTGGATGGATTATAATTAACCTTCCCCACACCATCATAAAAATAATAAGGGAGTTCAATGTCTTTATTAAAGATATGGGCATATCCCCAAATTAAGGCATCAAAATATGTCCTTCTGCCACTGAAGAGAAAAGAACCTTTGGGGATCGGACCTTCAAAGAGTAATTTAGATGTTATCAAACCCACACTCGCATTGCCTTCATATTTTTTTGAATTACCTTCTTTGGTTGTCACATCAAGTACTGCAGATAATCTATCACCGTATTTTGCTGGGAACCCACCTGCATATAATTCTGCCTCTTTCACAGCATCGGGCTGGAATGTGGAAAAAAGTCCGAATAAATGGGTTGTGGGATTATAAATTATTATGCCATCAAGCAAAACCAAATTCTCATCCGGACTTCCACCCCGCACATATAATTTGCTTGATAAATCATGCATTCCTATAACACCTGGCATCAACTGCAATGTCTTTATCAAATCCGATTCAAAAAGGCCAGGTACCGACTTTATCTCCCGCTGGGTAAATGTGATATGGCTCACCTCCACACTCTTTTCAAATCTTTCCCGCTCCGCAGATACTACAACACCGGGCATTTCAATCGCTGATGGTTTTAATTCCACATTCAATGTCAAAACCTGCCTGGATTTTATCTCAATCTCTTTTAAAACTGGTTCATAACCAAGATAAGAAAATACAACTGTATATTTGCCTTCAGGGATACGCGAAATGTAGTAATACCCCTTTTCATCGGTGCTCGTGCCCATTGTAGTATTCTTCAAAATAACATCTGCATAACTGAGTTTTTCGCCGTTTTCCGCATCGGATACAAATCCCTTGATTGTGCCATATTCAGCCGGGTAGGTAAGAATTGTGGTCAAAAACAGTACAACGGATATCCTGTTCACCGCCAATTATATACTACAAGCATCATTTGTCAATACTGCTGACCTGGGTTTCCTCCATTTTTTTCTCGACAAAAAATAATTCTAATGTAGGGCGAGGCTTCAGCCTTGCAAAAAAAGCAAACCTGAGGGACCGCAGGGTAACCGGTAAAAAAAATTAGGCACAGACTTTAGCCTGCGGATAAATGTTTTTAAATCTTAGGGTATTTCGCACCTTACCAACGAAATATTCTTGGTGAGATTATAAAACTCCACAATTTGTTTGCGAATGGCGCTTGGGCATTTCGAATCTAAAATGCGCTGGTAATAGTTCTCATCGATTATCATATTACCTCCCGCATTTTAAAAAATTTTTTGCTGAGCATTTATATATATTAATAAATTTTTTTATCTTTTCAACCCAGAATATTCTTTTAGGGTGGATACCATGTCTTGAAACTCTGCATTTACCTCTTGACTTTTTACAAAAAAAAATTAAAATATTGTATAGGGTGAGTATGTCTTATCTTATCTTATCTTATCTTATCTTATATCACAAGAAAATGACCAACGGTATTTTATTGCCGATTTTAATAAAGATTCTTTCGGCTTTTTCTATGCGGAGTTTGCAAGATTTGTTTAAAATTGCTCCGCAACCGGACTTGTAGGACAAGGCTTTAGCCTTGCGAGGAGCCCGGTGGCACCGGAACAAAAAACATAGTGCCGAGAAAATTTCTGGTAGCCGCAGGCTTTAGCCTGCGCATGGTCTTTCTATTGAATGTAGCGCAACCTTCGGGTTGCGATAAAATGGAGGGCAAACCTTCAGGTTTGCGCTTTAAATTGTCGAGCAAGCTCAGCCACTACATTTAAGTATCCATCTCGTTTCTCTGGTTTTCACCGGAGAATAAAAAGGAGGTTGATATGAAAAATATATTATGTGTAATGTTAATAAGCGCAGGGCTCTGCCTTGCCCAGGATATCCACATCTGTGTGGATTCAAGTGCCAATGGTTATACACTCTTTTTGCAAAATCACGAAAGCATCAGTTATAGTCCGCTGCTTGATACTATACTAATCGTCGATCGGGGTTTTGTAAATTCCAATTATCTCAATACCACCTGCACTTCGGGCAACCTCTCAAACTTTGCCACCGAATTGACCTATCAAGGACAATTAGGACCTGCCCGTTATCCTACGGCAATTGCTGGTGTTGGTCTTTACATCTCATTTCCGTTTTTGATATCTGGTGCCTGGGGTGGGATGGGTGCACAGAAGATTACCGGTTCACCAGTTGATGTGGGGAATGGCGATTTAGATGTTCACAAGGTGATCGGTAAACAACTCCCCGACTCAAATCTCATTTTCATCGGGCTCACTATAAATAATGCAATCCTCGCGTACACATGGAATAAAGACCTGACACAGTTAATCGCCTCTACTTCCATTGCCACAAATGCCTCCTATGTTGGTTGTGATTGTAATGGGGGGACATTTTGTATCTTCTATAGAAGCCTTTCTGACTCATCAATCTATTATCGCACCACCATAGATGGTATAAACTGGGCACCACCTCAGCAATGGTCAATACCTTTAGCCGACTCATTGAGTATCGGCTATATGCAGATGGCATTGACCGATAATGGTGAACCGAGGATTGTCTTCGATGCCTATTCTGAAAGCGATAATACCAATCGGATATATGTTTCTTATGCATCAGGCGTGTCACCAGCATTACTTGTCTGCCTTCGTGATACCATATGTTTCTATCCCACGATTGCAACGGGTGGAAACTATTGTGCAGTTTTGTATTGCAGGTCAAGGAATATGGGAAGTGGTCCGGCAAACTGGTGGGATTTTTATATGGTATGGTCGTCGGATAATGGAATTACCTGGGGGCAACCGATAAATTGTACGCAATCCTTAACTTATAATCCTGGCTTACCACAATTGGCAAAAAGGATTGATACTTTGAGGATGCGCGCGTATTATATTTATCTTGCTCATATAGGTAATAATGATGACCCATACTGGACATTACTTTACGGAACCCCCACTTCCTGCCGGATTTATCTGGGAGTAAAGACCTATACAGGAATCAAGGAAATTTCGCAATCCGCAATCCGAAATCCGAAATTAGAAGTCTATCCAAATCCATTTAAGAATCACTGTGTGATTAAATTCCAAATCCCATACAATTCAACAATCTTCAATCCGAGATCAAAAATCCTGTTGAAGATTTACGATGTCTCCGGCCGGGTTGTTAAATCTTTTAATCCAGTATCAAGTCTCCAGAATCAAGTATCCAGCATCATCTGGGATGGCTGTGATAATTATGGATGCAGGATGCCGGCGGGTATCTATTTTGTGAAATTAAAGACAGGTGATTACGCCTTAGCAGAAAAAATGCTTTTGGTGAGATAACATCCGTTTTTTCGGTAGAAAGTAGCATCAAATTTAATATTGGGTTAAAAATTTCACCAGAATTAATGCAATCAAACAGTTGCGTAATACTTTGCTCACCATCGGCTTTTTACTTTTTAAGAAATGCCATAGATAACCGATTACGAGCATAAGTAAAATCAAAGATAATGCCAGGAGAATGCTCAAACCGGTATTCAAGGTCGGTCCAAAATAATGGGCGAAGTTATTTTTGACATTTAAAACTGAACCATAGACAATCATTATATGGACAAAGTAAATCAAAAAAGATTCCTGCCCGATTGCTCCAAAAAAATCCAAAATCCTGCTCGTCTTGGATTCAAAAAGCAAGAATACACTGATTAAGATTAACAATAATCCAGTGCGCAGATAGAACAGATTAAAATTTTCTATCTTCATTAAAAAGGAAGAACCAAAGAAGACGCATCCAGAAATAAATATGAGAATATTGAGAAGTCTGCTTTCCATCTTTTGACTCACCTCATAAAACAGCATGCCGAACATCAAGCCAAATATTAAATATGAAGCAAAAGGAAATAAAGGAAAATTTGAGCCAAATTTGGGGGTTAATAATTGGGTGAAGAAGTTTGGTGATTTGATGTTGTTATTTACTGCGGGAGTAAAATAGAGAATCAGCAGCACGCCGATTATTGAACCGGTGATTATCATTCTCTTCTCTTTTACAAAAATCAAAATTATCTGGAGCAATAAAATCGTCCAGCCAATTGTCTGGAGGATATCACACTGAAAAAATTGTGTAATTTCTTCTTTTGAGGTCTGGGTCAGTAATTGATAAAGTGAGAATCTCGGCATATGGAGGAAATATCCAGCGAGTAGAATCGGTAAGATTCTTATAAGGCGCTGTTTTAAGATTTTCTGCCATTTTAAATCTTTTTTTCTCAACACGGAAAGTGCCAATCCGCAACCACTCGCAATGAGAAAAGCAGGAGCGGTAAGCCCTCTCAAGAGATGCATAAATTGATACAAACCTGTCCTTTTTGCTTGTGGGGTAAGGACCGCATCCAGGGTATGCCCCTGGATCATCATTATCACGGCATAAGCCTTTAAAAGATCAAGGAATCTAAAACGCTTCAATTCTTATTTATATTCTTTTGCTGCCTCTTCACCCGTAAGGACGCGCAAAACACCGAGTGCCAGTGCCTCCATCTCTCCTTCGCCCGGATATACAAAAAATTTAGGGCACAAAAATTCTATCCAGGATTTTAATGTATTAACAAATTTTTCTGAATGGGCAATACCCCCGGTGATGATTATCGCATCAATTTCGCCTTTCAGCACCACCGCATATGCACCGACTTCTTTTGCTATTTGGTAAATCATGCCGTTATAAACCAGTTCCGCATATTTATCGCCCCGGGCAATCTTTTTCTCCACTTCTTGGATATCATCGGTGCCAAGATAAGAGAGTAAACCACCTTCGCGCAAAAGTTTTTTCTTTATCTCGGATTCACTATATTTTCCACTGAAACATAATTCCACCAGAGGAATCGTCGGCAATGCACCAGTTCTTTGTGGTGAAAATGGCCCATCCTCATTTGCATTTGATGAATCAACCTGTTTGCCCTTCAGATGGGCGGCAACAGTTATACCGGTCCCGAGATGGACAATAACAAAATTGCACTCTTCGTACGGCTTTTTTAATTCTTTCGCTGCCTTCTTTGCCACCATCCTCACATTCAGGGCGTGGCTCAATGCCTTCCGGTTTATCTCTTTCAACCCCGAAAACCTGGATAATTCCCAGAATTCATCTACTGATACTGGGTCAACAAAATAGGCATTCACACCGACACTATCCGCCACTTCTTTGGCAATCATTGCCCCCAGGAGCGAAGGATGTTCTGATTGGTAATTACCGTTTTTGATATCCTCAATCAATTTTTCATTTACCAGATATGTCCCACTCGTCAAAGGTTTGAGTGGACCGCCACGACCCACGACCGCGTGTAAATTTTTCAATTCAAAATTTTTGCTTTTGAGATACTCAATCACTTTATCCCTTCGCCAGTGATACTGATCAATAACATTCGGGAATCGTTTTAATTCTTCTGGACTGTGACGAATATTTTCCTCCAATATCGGTTGATTATTTTTAAAAACCGCAATCCTGGTGGACCCAGCACCGGGGTTTATCACCAAAATATAGTAATCCATAATACCTCCCTATTTCTTTTTTTCCAATAATTTCAAAAAATTTGAATCCGGTATTACGCCCAATTTTTTTAAAACTTCCACATCACTGCGGGCTTTGTCTAAATCGCCTTGTGTATAATAGGCGACTGCCCGATTATAATAAGCCGGTGCATAGTTTGAATCAAATTCAATCGCCCGATTATAGTCCTGGATCGCCTTCTCCACTTCGTTTAAATCAAGATAGATATTACCGCGATTATTGTAGGCATGGGCAAAATTGGGCTTTAACTTAATAGCCTGGTTATAATCCTCAAGTGCTTGCTCAAGATTTCCGATACGGGTAAAAGCCACTGCTCGGTTATAAAGGGCATCCACATTTAAGGAGTCTATTTGGAGTGCTTTTGTATAATGCTCAATCGCCCCCTCAAGCTCACCATAGATAAATAAGATATCTCCCTTGCTCAAATATGCTACTGCCAGATAAGGGTCATGGACTATTGCCTTGTCATAATATTCCATTGCCTGATTAAAATTTCGTAAATTAAAATAAAATACTCCGAGATTGTAGTAAGCTTCTGCACTCTTTGGATTCAATTGGAGAGCCCGAGCCAAATCATTATATGCCTTATCATATTCACCAATCCTGACATATATCGCCCCCCGGTCTACATAGCCCATGGCAAAATTGGGCTGGATATTAAGTGCCGCAGTAAAATCAGCAATCGCCTTCTCATATTGACCGAGTCGTTCATATGCCGAACCCCGGTTGAAATATGGTAATTCCAGTTCCGGGGAATACTCTATCGCTTTATTAAAATCTTCAATTGCCTTTTCATACTCACCAATGAATTTATAGGCATTGCCCCGGTTATTATAGGCGATACCATTTTGGGGATATTTTTTTAAAACATCAGTCCACAGTGTGATACTATCCCTCCAGATCTTACACCGGTTAAAAGAATTGAAACCAAGAAGTAAAAAAATCACTATCAGGAGCATGATCAAGATATTTTTAAGCACCATTGAAGTTGCCCATTTTTTATTATATAACCAATCAATTAATAACCCGAAGATAAAAAACAATCCGATTGAAGGAATATATACATAACGGTCCGCGGCGATCGCTGGTGCCACCAGGGGAATCAACTGGCTGACCGGGAGTAAGGTTATTATAAAAAATAATGAACCAAAAATTATTTTATGAGTAAATCTCTTTGTCCAAATAATAAAGTATACGATAGCGCCAACGATGAGCGGCGCAATAAAAAACATTATCGGCAGAGATTTTTCAAAATTATCTGGATAAGGATAAAATGCCGACAAATTTACGGGCAACATCAATTTATAGAGATAGAACAGAAGGTTATAGAAAAAAACCAAAATGTGCTTCAAATAATTAACGAAAGGCAACGAACCAGAACCTTGAAAATGAATATTGATTATCCCTACTAATAATGCGGGTACCAGGTAGGGGATCTTTGAATAGACCTGTTTTATGGAAAACCTTTTTTCATAGTAATAATCAAGAAGAATTAATACCAATGGTAAGGTAACCGCCATTGGTTTTGATAATAGAGAAAAAATAAAAAGTAGAAGCGAGGAAAAATAGTAAATCTTTTTCTCATTTTGCTTATAGAAATGATAAAGGAGCAGACTATTCAAAAAGAAAAATGAATAGAGCATATCCTTTCTTTCGGTCGCCCAGGCAACTGATTCAACATGCAGTGGATGAATCCCAAAGAGCAAACCGACAATTGCAGAAATCAACAGATTACCGGTCAAAAGGTAGATCAAATAGAAAACAAGAATTACATTTAATAAATGTAAAAAGAGATTTATAAAATGAGTAACAAAAGGATTGAGTCCTAAGAATTTATTCTCAAGAGCAAAGGATAAAACCGTAAGGGGAATATAAGTTCCTACATAACCCGATGAAAAAATCTCTTTAATGTTCTTCCACGAAAGTTCTTTTATTGAATGGTTGGCAGTAATCAAGTGGTAATCATCCCAGTTGCAATAGCCGTTTTGCAAACAGGGAAAAAGGGAGATAAAAGTAAATATCAATATTCCGCTGACTAAAATTATTATCTTTATCTGAGGGGATAGTTTCATAGTTCCTTCTCCCGGGGATGGTGTTCACGATGCACTTGTTTTAGGTATTCGCGATCAATATGGGTATATATCTGGGTCGTGGAAATATCAGAATGTCCTAATAGTTCCTGAACCGCTCTCAAATCCGCCCCTGCCTGTAGTAAATGGGTCGCAAAGGAATGACGGAAGGTATGGGGTGTAACTTTTTTTCTTATCCCGGATTTAATAAGGTATTTACGCAGAATTTTCAAAAAACCCATGCGGGAGAGTTTATTACCCCGGGCGTTTAAAATGAGATACGGGCTCTTCTTTTTTTTCATCAACGCGGGTCGTCCCTGCTGAAGATATTCTTGGATTGCCTGAAGTGCCTTTTTTCCAAAGGGCACAAATCGCTGTTTATTGCCTTTGCCGATGATACTCAATAATTCTTCTTTGGTCATAATGTCACTTATTTTAAGATTAAGCAACTCCGAAATGCGCAAACCTGAACCATAGAGCAATTCCAGGCAGACCCGATCTCTCAAACCCGCGGGTGTCTTTTCATCGGCCGATTCAATGATTGCATTCACTTCTTCAATAGACAAAGTCTGGGGCAATTTCCTGCCGACCTTCAAAACCTCTAAATCCTCCGCCGGATTTTTATCTATGCAGTTATTAGAGTAAAGAAATGCATAATAAGACCGCATCGCGGAAATCTTGCGATTGATTGAAACTGGGCTTAAGCCCATATCAAAAAGGGAGTGAATAAAACTACGCAGGTCTTCGGTCTTTACCGAAATTAAATCTTTATTCTGAGTCTTTAAAAATAATCCCAATTGTTTTATATCCCGTAAATATGCTTGAATAGTGTTCAATTCACTGCCTTGACTTATCAAAAAATTCTCAAAGTCGTTTAAGTTCAATTCATCCGGCATGATATGGATTATGATAACTAAAATCTATGTTTAGTCAAGAAAGTAATGGCGGCACGAGCGTTTTATATTCCAGATAAAAAGTTGGATGGAAAAATCATAATTTTATTTGTTCGATAATTTTAGAATTATAAAATAATGGGGTTATATAATAAACAGAGACTCTACGATGGGAATATGAATAATTCGTTTTTAGAGTATAAACCTATCTACACCAATTTTATTTTCTACTTTAACGAAAAAATGAATCTGATGATTCTTCACCTTACAATCATTATCTTCTGGCTTTTCTTCTCTCTTTCGCCGGCAAGGATTAAAAAATAGATACCAGAATTGTAATGACCGGAATTGAGATTGTAAGTATAATTACCTGGTTCAAAAATACCATCAACGATCATTTCAACCTGTAGCAATCGTGGGATAGAAACATATGGTATCACGAAGGCGGACAAGTAATGCTGGTGACACGCCTGATGCATAAGAAACATATATCCGATTGGTAT
>JBDRWD010000068.1 GCA_039802205.1 candidate division WOR-3 bacterium | reverse complement strand
TTTATCCAAATACCCGTGGCTTTTTTGTTTCAAAAAGTTATGCCCAACCGAAGATTAAAAGTGAGGAGTACTCAGTCCTTGACAGTATGGGCAATTGTGGATATAATATTAAAATTATGAAATGTTGTTTTAAATGCTTTCTTTCCGATGCGGTTTATTATCCATGCGGGTGTAGCTCAGCGGTGGAGCATCGGCTTCCCAAGCCGAGGGTCGCGGGTTCAAATCCCGTCGCCCGCTCCTATTCTTTTTTTGGATTTCACCTCTTATAAACTAACCAATTTCTTATAAAAAATGAGATGGCTAATCCTCGTGCTGTTTACAACCACCACCTGCGGTATATTTTCAAAACCCAATCTCTACCAGCAGGGTGTGCGCAGTTATGAACAAAAAGATTATGAGAAGGCAATTAAGTATTTTACAAGCCATTATCAAAAATCACCTTCTGGGGATTCCACACTTTTTTTTCTCTATAACTGTTATCTAAAAACAGGAAACTACCCTTCCGCCATCAAAATTCTTGAGAAACTTGCACGCCGAAAGAATCCCCATCCGGCTATCTATCTCAATCTTTATCAATACTATCGGCACCAGCGCCTATATTATAAAATCCCCGAGATGCTTTCGAGGGCTCCTAAGTCAGCCCTGCAAAAAATTGATAGGGAAGTACCACTCACTCGAAGATGTATTGCCGAATTACTCACCGGCATTTGCACCGCGCAAAAGATAGATGACCCAATAGGCTTTGCGATAAAAAAAGGATTTATAAAACCGAGCGCCGATGGCAAATTATATGAAAATGACACAATAAAAATTTATCAATTAATACTTTATCTGGATAGTTTTTTACCGCCTGTGAAGCCCGAAAAACTTCTGCACGTAAAGAATATCAGACCCGATTCCTATCTTTATTATCCCTATTCCCGTTTGGTTTCGTTCGGCATTTTAGAACCTGATGCAGAAATCGATCCCCAGGCCTATGGCACATTGAGTTTTCTCCAGCGGGCTTTGATTAATCTTAAGAACCTGGGATATTTAAAATGAAACACCTGATTGAACGCTATTTCATAAAAGAATTCATCCCCCCATTTTTTTTCTCCATTTTTGCCCTTACTTTCATTTTGCTGATGGACCAACTCTTTCGCCTGATTGACTTATTTGTGCGTAAGGGTTTGCCGGGGAATATTGTGGTGCAGGTGCTTATTTATCACTTGCCCCTTATCGTCTCTTATACTACCCCTATGGCATTATTGATTGCCATCGTGATGAGTTTCGGCCGCTTGAGCCATGATAATGAAATACTCGCTTTAAAGACCAGCGGAGTTTCTTTTCTGAAGATTTTAAAAACCCCTGCATTCCTCGTGGTGATTATAATGATATTTTTAATTTTTTTCAATCACTACCTTTTGCCCGAGGCAAATCATCGGGCGCGCAATATCATGTATGATGTGGCACGCAAAAGACCAGCAGTGAGATTACCCGACGGTATCTTCAGCAATGAGTTCCCCGGTTATACAATTTATATCGGAAAAAAGATTGAAAAAACCGGCGAGATTTTCAATGTAACAATTTATGATTTGAGAAATAATATGATAATCACCGCACCTAATGGTAATTTGTATTCGCTCAGCGATGAAGATATCATGCAATTTGTGTTATATAATGGTGAAATTCATCAATTGCTTGAGGCTACTAAATATCAGAAGACCAAATTTGAAAAACAGGTTATCAATATTCCCCAGAACACAGATTTCGTCCGGAGAGAGCGTAAGGCACGGAGTGACGATGAATTAAATCTTACTCAGCTGATAAAAAATTTAAAATCAATCGATGCAGAGATTGAAAAGATTAAAAAAGAAATCCATGAAACGGGTATTACAGCAGTAGATAAATATACCCAAGGTGCGATCGAACGAACTCAGGTGTTCCGATTCCAAATTGAACAAAAACTTTCCATAATGAGTAGTAAATTGCGCAACCGTGCGCGCTATCTGATCGAACTGAATAAAAAATTTTCCCTGACTTTGGCATGTCTGGTCTTTTTGATAATGGGTGCACCTCTTGGTTATCTTTTCCGGAAAGGAGGTATTGCGGGACTGTTGCTGGGTATCTTACTTTTCTCGGGTTATTATATTTTGTTTTTGACCGGTGAAGAATTTGCCGACCGAAGAAATTTTTCGCCCTTCTGGGCAATGTGGTTGCCTAATATAATTTTGCTTATTCCCGGCCTGATCATGCTTTATCTCGCCGAATATGATCACGGGATATTCTTTAAAAGAAAGCACCGATGAAAAAAGTATATAAATATGTCTTAAGCAACTTCCTGCGCTATCTCTTTTTGGCGCTTTTGGTTCTAATTTTTATCTACATCATCATCAACCTTTTCGATAATCTCGGTCGGTATCTATCAAGAAATATTCCTTTCCGTGATATATTGATCTATTATCTTTATCTCATTCCTTCCTATACAGTGCTTTTAATCCCGGTGGCAACAATAATCGGGGTATTTTTTATCTTTGGTTATATGACAAAATACCGCGAAATAATCGCCCTTAAGGCCCAGGGATTGGATATCAATAAACTTTTTATGGTGATCCTTATCACCGGTATTCTCATCTCCCTCTTCACTTTTCTTTTTCAGGAAACGGTGATGGTCTGGGCCCAAGGACGCCTGACCCGACATAAAACTTTGAAGATCGATAAACGCCCGCTTCCCCAAGAGGTGCGGCGTCATAACTTCTTTTATTACGGTGAAAATAACTGGATTTACTATATAAAGGATTTCAATCCTAAAGATTCTACTCTTAAGAATGTCACGCTCTGGCAATTGGATCCCCAAAGGAGGATTGTCAAACGGATCGATGCCCAGCAAGGGAAATTCATCAATTTCTGGCAATTTAATGATGCTACTGTCCGGGAGTTTGATTCGCTGGACAACGAACGGATAACACATCATCCGGTATTAGTGGTGCCAGAGTTAAAGGAAAAGCCCAACGATTTTTTGCGCCAGCCGAAACCAGTGGAAGAGATGAATTTCATTGAGTTAATAAATTTTGTAGAAAGGAGAATGCGCGCGGGTGAAGATGTCGCCAAAGAAAATGTGGAATTGAATTATCGTTTCTCATTTCCGTTCATCACCCTGATCTTATTATTGATCTGTCTGCCAATCTCTGTGGTCTTACGCCGGGGCGGGGTGGCAATTGGTTTGGGTATAAGTATCATCCTGGCTTTCGTTTATTGGGGATTTATCCAGTCTTGTCGTGCCTATGGTTATGCTGGCCTGATGAATCCATTACTTGCTGCCTGGCTCCCCAACATCGTTTTCATCGCCCTGGGCATCGGCTTATTCATGGGCATGCGCCGGTAAACCCGGGTCTACAAATATCACCTCCTCGCGCATCAGAATTACTGTTCCTGGTTTTCCTTTTTTGCTTTTCTTTAGGTATTTCCGCTGGGTATAAGAGACTGGAACATTCTTTTGATTTTTCGCCTTACTGAAGTAAGCCGCGATTGCCGCGGCCTGGATGATATCCTCTTTTTTCACCCCTTGCCCTTTTTGGAGCACAGGTCGCAATAGTGTATGGGCACCTTCATACCCCCGCACATGAAAAAAATAATCGTCGGGACGAGCAAATTTGAAGGTCAATTCCATATTGGATTGGGCATTTTTGCCAACCAATACCTGGGAACCGGAATTTAGAATAAATTGACGGAAAGGCAACGGTTTCTCTTTTGCCTCCTCCCGTGCTTGTTTAGAAATCGTTTTGGGTGCTGGAGTACTGGTTTTCAATGCTTCGAGCTCTTGCTGCAATTTCTTTATTCGCTCCTGAAGCTTCGGTATCCCCTTTTTTAATCTCTTATATTCTTTAAAATAAGACTGGGCATTCTCCTGAGGTGTCTTTTGGGGATCAAGTTTGATGTCCATTTCCTGCTGGGTGTACGGATTAAAGAGATTTACCCTCTCTATACCCTTTTTTATTTGCTGAATATTGGCCAGAATCAGTTCCCCTGCGATCCGGTAGTTTTCAATCGTCGTGGGGTCTTTTATCTCTTGTTGCAACTTATCTATGGTCTTTTTTAATCGCTCCATTTTTTTCTGTTGCTCCTGTTCGAAGATCTTTTTTAATCGTTCTTCAAGATACAGATTTATTCCGTCCTTCAGGAGCATATTCCAAGAAGAATATTCCCGGATAAAGGCAGTTGCAAAAAGGCTTATTTGAAGGGGCATGATGGAGATGAGTTTTATTTGGTAAGGTCGGCCATTTATGATCTCTTTTAATAATATCAAACTCTCCCCATCGAGTTCCCGGGCTAAGGCTTTGTCAATCCCTTCAAAATTTTTTATGAGTGATTCTTTATTTCTAAGGTCTTCAGGGGTTAATTCCTGAGGGGAGCGTTTTGGTATCTTTTCAATATACCGGGGAAACAAATCCCGCCGGCTTTGTCCCTGGAAGAGAGAAAAATTCGGTCCTTCTCTATAAAAGGAGATTCTAACTTTGAATGTCAACTGCTGCCCATATTCCAATTTCTCCATACCAAATTCTACAACCGGCGCAAAACCAATTTGCTGAACAGTAATGATGCGGGCACCGGCCAAATGGTCATCAAAAAATCTTAATTTTTCAAAACGGTCTTTCTTTTTATCGACATATAATCCAAGGGCTAAGGGATATAAAGAGACAAAAAGAGATTCGGCACCCAATTCAATCTGGAGCAAGCGCTCCTGAATGGCAACGCGGTGAATGAACTTATCCTTAATCTGAGGTTCGATCTCTTTAAGGGCAAGATGCAGATATACGCCGTTCATATCCCAGTTTATCCACCAATGGCGATGGCGTCAAGCGTGCGCCTTAATCCTTGAGAAGACCTTTCTCCTAAACTTCACACCGGATTTCTGTGCGATCCTCTCAATTTAGAATCCTCTTGTCTGATTGCCCGGCGGGTGATACCTGACATCCGAAAATAATTTTTATTGCTCGATCGCGGTTGACGGCTAAGCCGATTTGTGGTAACAATTGGATAAAATTAAAACCCATTTTGGTCTCCAATCCCAATGCGACGCCGCCGCTGAGACAATCTTCGTTGTCCGGCAGAACTGCATAATCAAAAAAGCATATCCCAATGAAATCCTCAAAATATACATTGGGATTCCAAAAACCCGAGCGCAATTTGAGCAGAGGATGGGAATATTCGGCGGTAAATGTTGCTGCCTTAGGGACCTTTAAATAGTCGTAACCTCGAATTGAAATTGACACTTGATCGGGATTCTGTGGGTCGTAAAAACCATTGATCAGGAATCGAATTTCACCATTAAATAAAATCTTGTTAATGCCCATTGTGCCTTTAATACCAGTTCGGTCAATTGTGGAATAAAAATGTTGTCGTTCGTAGTACAAAGAGAGATTACCGAAGTAATTGCCGTAGGGCATTTTACCGGTGCACGAAATTTGAGGAACGATCTCCTTGCGCATAAAATTTTCCCATCCATTCAGAGCAATTCCCAAGGTAATATCGGATATCCCATAATGGAGACGGCGATAGAGTGTATGGCTAATATAAATATTAAGGCGTTTATGGAACTCGTAAAAAAGTTCCCAAACCAAAGGACTGAAGAAATAAGACTGCAGTCCCATCCGTAATATCGGATCAACCGCGCCTGGATCATATCCAATCCAGCTCCAATAAAAGTTTTCACCGGTAGCGTCGGCTCCGGCAATCACCGCGCTGTAAAGCCACTTCCGAAAAGTGGAATCGGTGGGTAGAAAGATAGGAATCCGGACTGCCGGATAGAGTGTTTGGGCAATATCAAAATAATTGCCCCGGCGGATTTGGAGATCGAGGGAGGCAAAATCCGGTGCTGGACTTGGCTCCGCTGGCTTTAATTCATATAATTCTGCCGGGTATCGGGTAATGTAAAGATCAAAGCCATTGATATCCAAACCACTAAAGATTAAAGCGCTGTCAAATAGCACAAAAGAATTAACCAATCCGGTTTCCGCATTCCGCCAAATCTTCAAAGAATCTCCTAGTTCCGCTAAATAGGGATAATGTCGTCCGTCATAGTTGGCGATAAAACCAAGAAGATCCTCATCAATAAAATCCA
Organism: candidate division WOR-3 bacterium; assembly: GCA_039802205.1. Taxonomy (NCBI): domain Bacteria; kingdom Pseudomonadati; phylum Caldifarciminota; species Caldifarciminota bacterium. The sequence goes on along the minus strand of JBDRWD010000068.1, from coordinate 8,353 downwards.
AACCACCTTCGCTCCAGGGTGTGCTGACAATCAGCTCCAACTTGCCCGTTACTAAATCCAGAAAGTATAAATCGGTATTTTCAAATCGTCTTTTTGCCGCCACTACAAACTTTTTCCCGTCGGTTGCAATATCATTAATTAAATATTCAATTTCGAATAGTTTTTTTCTTTTTCGAGAAGTGGCTAACCATATTTCGGAACCAAAATCGCCCTTGCGATTCTTGATATAAATGATTGTGGAATCATCTAAAATACAAAAAGTCCGGATTTCATCACTGAAGAGTCTCTCGGATCTTTTACTGTCCAGATCGATTTTTTTTAAGACCGATGTTATGCCCCATCCGTTTAAATAAATATTATTTTTGGTATGTTGGAGTTCGGCAGTGCAGAAATAAAGAATGTTTTTATGCAAGCGCATCTTGGTGGTAAGCCAACTCTCAATTGTTGCAAAAACCTTTTCTTTTTTGGTTTTTAAATCATATTCCATCAACTGGACCAATATCCGATAACGGAAACAGCCAAGTTTGATGGGTTTTTCCCGTACATAATAAATCTTGTGCTGATAACTAACCATCGTGGGAATATACCAGCCCCCGCAGGTCAATCTCGTAGCTTTATAATCTTTCTCCATCGGTTGCCCTTTTAGATAATCCCTCCATTCTGAAAAAAGGGCTGGGAATCTTTTGCCATAAACTTTGCTCGCTGCGCGGTCCACGCCCAGAAAAGGCAGGAGCGGAGTGATGGGTGCCCAGAAGTGTGAACCATATACTTGAAAGAAACGGGCAAAGCTCTCCCTTCCATATTTTTTCGCAAGAAAATCAAAAAATTCACCTCCATAAAGATAAATCTTGCCGTAAGGAAACGATAAAGGTTCATTTGTTACTTCAACCAGCGTAGGAACTTCACCCTGGGCAACCCGACGCTCAAGGTAAGAGTTAAAAAATCCATCATTTAATCGCCCTTCATAAGGTGAAATCTGCGATTCTGCGTAGACTGTGATGCCTTCAATGAGCCAACCCGGGGCATACATATTAGGTTGAAATACGGAACCAAAAGCATTAGTAAGAAGTCTGGATAATCCAGCAGTCCGCGTCATGTGTGCAATGTGCGTAAATTCATGGACCCCTACATTTCTAAACCAGTCTTCACCCCCTTCCAGATAATAATCAAAATTGGGTGGATTGGTAAAAATGTGAATATTGTAGAAAAATGGGTCCGCATAACCATTACTCAAAAGTCCCACATCCTCGAGCACCACCGGCACGCGTCTGGGGTTGTGTCCGGTGAGGCTAATGACATTGACCCGGTAATATTCCAGATTAAAGAGTGTCTGGAGCGCCTCATATTCATAGCCGGGTTTGTAAATAATGACGAGATTCTCGGTCTTCAGAACCTGCCAGTCAAGCCCGCCAACGATGAACAGAATATAAAAAAGCACCCAAGATTATAGCATAAATTAACCCAATTTCAATAAGCGGCGATGTTCTGTATTTTTGAATAAAGACACTCGGTGGTCATCTTTATCTTCAATTATTCTACTTCCTTATCTATGTAACACCACCAGTGTTTCAATATGGTAGGTCTGGGGGAACATATCAAACAAATATACTTTTTTGATTGAAAATCCCTGATTTAAAAGCAACTGGACATCCCGAGCCAGGGTGGCGGGATGACAGGAGAGATAAATAATTTTACGGAGTTTCACCTTAGCAAAATAATTGATTATCCTACTATCTACACCTTTACGGGGAGGATCCATGATTATAATATCACAATCTTTTACCTTGTTGATTCTATCTTCTGCCCGTCCCTGGATAAAGTTGATGTTAGTGACATTATTTAATACGGCATTCTTAATGCCATCGCTAACCGCAGCAGGGTTTTCCTCAATGGCGATAACCTGATTGCATAAATGAGCCAGGGATATACCGATTGCCCCGACCCCGGCATAGAGCTCCAACACAGTGCCTCCTGTAATTTCCTCTTTCATCTTTTCAATTATCATCTCAAAGACCGGGATATTTATCTGAAAAAAAGATTTGGGACCAATGTTGAAGATTTTGTCTGAGAGGTGTTCGGTGTAAAAATTTCTTCCAACGAGGGTGATATCCTCATCCCCCAGAATCCGGTTCGTCTTTTTTGCGTTTATATTTTGGGTTATCCCGACGATCTCTTTGACTTCCGCAGTGAGTCCCTTATAAATTTTTGCTGGTAAGTTCCGCTCTTTGGTAACAAAAGTGACCAACATTTCACCAGTTTTGGTTCCCCTGCGGATTATTACATGGCGCAAATTCCCCCGGTGTTCTGCTTCGTTATATATTTCAATCTTTGAATCCTTGATTCTTGTTTTCAGAATCTCCACAAGGCGATTTATCTCTATTTGATTGATATAACAGAAGTCATGATTTATTACCTGATGGGTCCCTTTTTTAAAATAGCCCATTTTAAATCCACCATTTTTTTGCACTGGTAATTGGGTTCGGTTTCGATAATACCATGGTTCATGACAGAACACCTCCAACCCATCAATTTGTATCCTACCGATATGGCGCATAGTATCAATAAGCATCGCCTTTTTCAACTCTATTTGCATCGGGTAGTCAATATGTTGCAACTGGCAGCCTCCACAAATCTTAAAGACTGAACAGCGGGGGGCAATCCTTGCGGGTGATGCTCTAATAACTTCAATAACCTTTACCACATTGTAATCCTTTTTTTCTGTGATCATTGCGGCCTTGATCTCTTCGCCGGGAATCACAAAATCCACGAAACAAACCTTGCCGTCCAGATAGCCGATACCCTGTCCACCAAGATTCATCTTCTCAATCTTCAAATCAATGATCTTGGGCATCGGTCAATTATAACTGGTGGGGCGTTGATGTCAATCATTACTCAAGTTAAAATTCTAAATCATTTTTATCAGGAAAACAGCAATCCGTCTCTTGAAGCACCAACAAAGATAAAAGAGTTGTAAAACCTCTGGGGCGGTTATCTTTATTTGTTAAACTTTAAACTTTATCAAAACAATATCCCCATCCTGAACAATATATTCCTTCCCTTCAATCTTCGTCAAACCCAACTCATGGGCGTGGGCAAAACTCTTGGCTTTCAATAAATCTTCGTATTTTAAAATCTCGGCTTTAATAAAACCTTCTTTTAAATCCGAATGAATCTTTCCCGCGGCATCCACCACCCGAGTACCGGATTTTATCAACCAAGCACGAGACTCTTCACCTTTGATAGTAAAAAATGTGATCATCGACAATTGGTCAAGACACCTTTTTAATAGTCCCTGAATTCCTTCCGGGGCTAAACCCGCTTCTTTTCGCAACTCCATCCTTTCCCCATCGCTGAAATCCTGGATATCCTCTTCGAGTTTCACCGAAATACGGTACCCAGGAAAATCAGTTTTAAATTTACCATCTTCGTCAAAATTCAAAACCACGATCTCGGGGATCACGGTGAGCAACGGAAGGTCATTTATTTTTTCTGTTGGTCTTATGCCCTTTTCAAGGTCCGCCTTTATCCGGCTCAATGTCTCAAACTCCTCCCGGGCTTCAAATTTCTTCTTTATCTTCTCCAGACGCCGTTCTACGATTTCTAAATCGGCTAAAAACAATTCGCTGCGCACAATATCATAATCCCGCGCCGGATTGATTTCAGTATCAACATGAGGAATATCGGGGTCCCTAAAACACCTTAATACATGAAGAATCAAATCTACATCCCGGATATGGGCTAAAAACTTATTACCCAGTCCTTCTCCCTTTGCAGCCCCTTTTATCAGCCCTGCAATATCTACAAAATCAATATGGGCATAGGTCTTTTTAGGAGATTTGATCGTTTCTACGATGCGATCCAGCCGTTCATCAGGGATTATCACTACTCCTACATTTCTTTCAATCGTGGTAAAGGGAAACTTTGCGACCTGCGCATCAGCACGGGTTAGGAGATTAAAAAGACTTGATTTTCCCACATTGGGTAAACCGATGATGCCGATCTTCATAAAATCAACAGATCCTCGGTAAACCTTCGGCTTCCAGCGGCAAAAGTGGCCTCATTCCGCCGATAGAAGTCTTTAACCAGACCCCGGATAAGTCCTGTGTTACCTCACCGATAATCCGTGCCTGCCGGCACAAAGGTAATCTTTTCATGAAACGCAATATTTTTTCAGCCTCTACCGATTTTACAAACGCGATGAATTTTCCCTCATTGGCTATGTATAGTGGATCAAGCCCCAGAATCTCACAGGCGCCCCGGACTTGAGATCTAATGGGAAGTTCTGTTTCATAAATAATGATGCCAAATTCAGTATCATCAATCGCCTCATTCAATACCGATACCACTCCACCCCGGGTCGGGTCACGCATAAAATGGATATCAAAACCTTGGGCAAAAATTTTATTGGTAACAAGATTCAACGGAGCACAATCGCTCTTTAAATTTCCTTGCAGATTTAGTTGGAGTCGTTCATTCATGATGGAAATTCCGTGGTCCCCGATTGGACCATTGATAATTATTCGATCCCCGGGGCAGATTAGTTCTTTACCAAGTTGCTTTCTTATCCTCCCGATTCCAGAGGTTGTAATAAACATTTTATCAGCCTTTCCTCTTTCAACCACTTTGGTATCACCACACACGATACGAACCCCGGACTTCTTCGCCGTCTGCGCTGCAGATTTCAATATTTTTTCTAATTCATCAAAACGCAGGCCTTCTTCTATAATCAATGAAAAAGAGATAAACTCTGGAATCGCACCCTTCATCGCCAGATCATTGATTGTGCCACAGATAGCTAATTTGCCAATATCTCCACCAGGAAAAAATATAGGATTTACAACATAAGAATCGGTGGTGAAAGCAATCGCGCGGTGTTTGACCATCAATTCTGCAGAGTCTTCCAGTCTCTTTAATACCGGATCGGGAAAATATTTGAGAATGGTCTCCTTAATCAAACGCTGTGTGAGTAAACCACCAGAACCGTGGCTCAGTGTTATGACATCCTTCTCCATACTTGATTATAATCATAAATTTTAATTTATCAAGCCTGACTAAGGCTTTTACATTTTGTAAAATTATTTTAAAGAAAAAATCTTGCCCGAAAACTGGATGATTGGTTATCCTTACAAATTTTGCCCATAGGTTTCGTTGTATTTAAATTTATGAAACTATGGGGAGGACTAAGCAAGGATAATTGTTGACTTTCATAAAAAATTTTATAAAATTGAACATTATTTATTTGGATTGGAAAAAGGAGGTCTATGGAATATTTTTTAAGTGCCGAAGAACAGGCATTAAAGGAAAAGGTACGGCGGATTGCCGAAGACATAATCCTGCCGGTTCGTGATGAACTGGATAAAAAGGCAGAATTTCCCCGGGAAATAATTGACCGGATGGCAAAAGAAGGGCTATTGCGGATCTTTATTCCCAAAGAATATGGAGGCACCGGAGCACGGATAATGGATATGAGCATCGCTTGTGAAGAAGTAGCAAGGGTCTGTGCAGGTGTTGCTACCGCTTATGCGGTAGGGGCTTTGGGCTCCGGTCCCATCATCTACTTCGCCTCCGAGGAACAGAAAAGGAAATATCTGCCCAAGATTGCCAGCGGCGAGCTCCTTTGTGCCTTCGGACTTACCGAAGCCCAGGCTGGTAGCGATGTAGCCAATATCCAGACCACAGCCCGAAGAGAGGGGGATTATTATATCCTTAATGGAGTGAAGCAATTCATCTCTAATGGAAGTATCGCCGATGTCTATGTCGTTTTGGCTTCCACTGACAGATCGCGGGGAGCCCGGGGAATATCGGCATTCATTGTAGAAAAAGGCATGCCTGGTTTTGAATTCGGTAAACATGAGAATAAACTGGGGATAAGGACATCAACAACTACTGAACTCGTTTTTTCCGATTGTAAAGTGCCTAAGGAAAATCTCATGGGCAAAGAGGGGATGGGATTTATTTATACAATGCGCAATTTTGACCGTGCCCGTCCCGGGGTCGGGGCTATTGGCTTGGGCATTGCCCAAGGTGCTTATGAAGCGGTCTTAAAATTTGCCGCGGAGAAAAATCTTCTCGGCAATCAATACATCCAGCGCCGCATTGCCGATATGGCCACCGAGATAGAAGCGGCGCGTGCTTTAATTTATGCTGCAGCCCGCTCCATCGATGCCGGAATAAAAAACACCACCAAACCTGCGTCCTTTGCCAAACTCTTCCCCTCTGATATCGCAATGAAAATAACCCTTGAAGCAATAGAATTGATGGGTCCTTATGGCCTGCTTCGAGAGTATAATGTAGAAAAAATGCTGCGCGATGCAAAGATCACCCAGATCTATGAAGGAACAAACCAGATTCAACGGGGTCAGATTGCCCTGGAGATCATAAAGGAAATCGGTTATAAAAAGGAGTAAAGATGGAATTGACCAAGGAAGCATTATTATTACAGAGTGAGATTAGAAAATTTGCCAATGAAGTTATTGCGGAAAAGGTCGATGAATTTGATAAACAAGGTGCCTTCCCGATGGAGAATATCAAAAAACTTGCCGAGATGGGCATCTTGGGAGCTACAATTCCTGAAACTTATGGGGGTTGTGCCCTTGATACATTATCCTTAATTGTATGCCTGGAAGAGATAAGTAAAGTCTGTCCTTCTACAGCACTGGTGTTATTGACCCACAACATACTTTTTGCCTATCCTATTGTGAAATTCGGCAACGATGAACATAAAAAGATATTACCCAATCTTGCTGGGGGTGAGCTCATCGGTGGTTTCGCAGAGGTGGCAACGAATGAATTAACGGTCTTGGCGGAGAATGACCATTTCAAAATCTCAGGCAAAAATCCAATCCTTCTCAATGGTTTGGCAAATGGTCCTTTTCTTTTATTTGTTGAATCCCAGGGTAATATAAATGCCTTTATTATCGATGAAAAAATTGCCGGTGTGGTGCGAAATAAAAAAGATAATCTTGTCGGCATGCACGCCGGAGGTATAACCGAAGTGATTTTTGACAATTCTCTTATCCCCTTCACCAATCGACTGGGGGACGGAAAATCCGGGAGTTCAATCCTCGCGGAGATAAAAAACTTTGCTCATTTGGGATTTTCGGCATTAAACTTAGGAATCGCAGAAGGTGCAATGGAAAACGCGGTCAATTATGCCAAGTCACGGATTCAATTTGGTGAGCCCATTGTCAATTTCGGCATGGTCCGGGAAATGATTGCTGAAATGAAAACTAAGATTGAAATAAGCCGGCTTCTTGTTTATGATGCGGCATCCATGCGAGATGCACAGAAAGATTTTGTTTTGCCTGCCAGTATTGCAAGATACTTCAGTAATCAGGCTGTTGCCAAGATATCTACTGATGCGATTCAAATCTATGGTGGGTACGGGTACATGAAGGATTACCCGGTGGAACGATATTTCCGTGATGCCCAAGTTTCACGGGTACTTTGTACTACAAGTATAGAACTAAAAGAAACCATTGTCTCAAAAACCATTTAGCATTTATATCGCCACTTTTTATCTCTTACGGGCGATTATTCCAATGGAAAGAACAGTGTAAAGGAAAAGTCGTTTCTTCTTTAGGCGATTTTGAAGTTCGTAAAACATCCTGGTCAGCCAATTCCAATATCTGGGATACATCGGAAGTCGAATATTGAGATGTAAAAAAATTTCTCTAATCATTTTGTAAACTATTCCAGGCCTGGACCAGTCACCATAATAATAAATTATTTCTAAGTCGTATTTACTTAATAGTCTTTCCAGAGAATCGATCGTAAACTGCCTTTCCCAGCCGGCAAACCATAATTTAAAAAGCATCAAGATATTTTTGATCAGGGTATAAATATGAAAGGTCTGGGGCACATCGATTAAGAGTAACCCACCTTTTTTTAAAATCCGATAATTTTCCTTCAAAAGGGGATTGGGGTCTCTAAAATGTTCAAGGAGTCCCTGATGGAATACCACATCAAAGGTTCCGTCTCTAAATGGGGTATGGAGGGCATCCGCCATAACCAGCTGGACAGATGGTTCTTGCCCTGTGGTTTTTAAATAACTCTGGGCAAGCTTTAAGCTCTTTTCAGAGTAGTCAAGTAAAAAAACCCGGGCACCGAGCTTTGCGAGTCTAATCCCATCTCGCCCAGTGCCAGCACCGGGTTCAAGAATTAACTTGCCTGCAGGATTGACGAATTGGATCAATTCCTGGACTATGTCCGTCACTGGGGGATAAATTGCTTCTATTTGTTTTTGGGACCAGAAACGATCCCAGAGATTGCGCGGATCTTTCACGAATAATGATTATACAGAAATTTGAACTCTGGTCAATGGATTTTTGCACTGAATCATCTCCATTTTTTT
>JBDRWD010000067.1 GCA_039802205.1 candidate division WOR-3 bacterium | reverse complement strand
GGATTTGGTACTTGGAATTTGGAATTTAAGAAGGTCTGGTTTCCTGATAACTTTGTATCATGGAGAATCTATGCTTTTAGCTGATGCCATCAGAAATTCCCGTGCCCTTTTATGCCTTGAGTGTGGTAAGTGCACCGGAATCTGTCCCGTCTCAAGATTCAATCATAATTATTCACCAAGGATTCTGCTCAATCGGGCATTGCGGGGTTTAAATAGTGATTTATTAAAGGATAAAAATATCTGGAGTTGCCTTACCTGTCAGCTTTGTGATGAGACCTGTCCGGCCGGGATAAATTATATTGAACTCACCCAGGCAATAAGGCTTGAGGCAACAAAACTTGGTGAAGAGGCATTATGTTCACACGGTGGTGCTGCACAGTCAATGATGAGGATAATGTCATCACCAGGGTTAAATCCAAGAAGGATGGACTGGCTAGATAAAAGTTTGAAGATAAGCGAAAATGCTGATACATTATTTTTTGTGGGTTGTGCTCCATTCTTTGATGTATTATTCAGCGATATTGGTGTTATGCCTACTACCACTGCAAATGCGAGTATAAAGATTTTGAATCACATTGGAATAAATCCAGTCTTATTTAAAGACGAACGATGCTGTGGCCATGATTTATTATGGCAGGGAGATTTTGGGAATTTCAAAAAACTTGCCCAGTTGAATGTTAATCTGATTAAAAACTCGGGTATAAAGAAAATAATCTTTTCCTGCCCTGAGTGCTATAGGACATTCAAACTTGATTATGCAAAATATTTTGATTTCAGTATTGAGATGTATCATATCTCAGAGATAATCGCCAGGGCAATAGATGAAAAAAAGATAAGACTGAAAGAACTTGATAGGGTCATTACATTTCAGGACCCTTGTAGATTGGGAAGGCACCTTGGAATTTATGATGAACCGAGAAAGGTGTTCAATGCAATACCTAAATTGATGTTAAAAGAGATGAGACATAACAAGAATCGGGCAATCTGCTGTGGGGTGAGCGCCTGGATGAATTGCTCTAACTATTCAAAGAGAATACAAATCACAAGATTAAAAGAGGCGAAAGAGAGTGGCGCTGATTTACTTATTACTGCCTGTCCCAAATGTGAAATCCATTTCAATTGTGCAATGAAGGAAACACTGGAAGCCCAGCGCCAGGAAGAAATAAAGATTGAGACAAAGAGTCTGGAGAATCTTGTTGCGGAAGCAATGGAAGGATGATAGATGATTGTAAATCCCAAATCCCAAATTCCAAATCCAAAGCAAATTCCAATAATTAAATTCCCAACTTTAACATCCAACTTTCTTCATGTGAAGAGAAGGTTTTTAAGTATTTTTTGTTTGAATGTAAATATTGTTTGGGATTTGGTGCTTGGAATTTTAATCGTGTGAGGTTGTTTTATGGAAAAAGAAAAAATCATTGTCAACTTTCGTTTTCGTGAGAAATTAAATAAAGTGCCGGGGGGCAAGCACCACAATTACTGTTATCAATGCAGTGCCTGTGTTGCCTCCTGTCCCGCAGCAAGATTTACAAAAGAATTTAACCCAAGGGTGATTCTGCTTAAGGCACTTCTGGGCATGGAAGAAGACCTAACCGGGAAGGATTCGGTAATCTGGCTCTGCACTAATTGCTATTCCTGTTATGAAAGGTGTCCGCAGGATGTAAGACCAATTGAAGTAATCATTGCCTTAAAGAATATCTGCGTTGAAAAAGGAACTGCTCCGGAAAATCTAACAAAATTATCTGAAAATATCGGTAAGACTGGGGTGAGTGTTGTAATTACTTCTGCGGTAAATCGTATCCGCCAGGAGCTCGGGCTGCCCGAGCTCAAAAAAATTCCAGTAGAAGAATTAAAAGAGATTATCTAAAAAAATAACTTCAAAATTCAGTGAGTATTTTTTTCATTTGCTTATCTCATTTAATGATAAAGAAATTGTCTGATGCAGTTTGAGGGGTTCTCTATTTGCATTGACAATTATTTTTTTTTGACTAAAATATAAATATGACGGTGAGGGTCGTAAAAGAAATAAAAAAAATTTTGGCAGAAGACAAATCCATAAAGTTTGCCTATCTCTTTGGTTCTTTTACTGAAGGAGAAAATTATAACGATATAGACATTGGAATCTATATTGTGCCATTGGTTGAGAAAAACCTTTTTAAGACTACATCGGATTTAAAATGCAAAATATCAAAAGTGCTGGTGAAAAAAGGGTTTAATATAAAGCCGGATAATGTTGACATAGTGGTTCTAAATTTAGTATCTTTTACTTTCCTAAATAGAGTCTTTAAAACCGGTACCCTGATTTTTGACCGAGACTATGATTTGAGGACCGACCTTATAGAGAAAAATGCCATTGCCTATCGCGGATGTATCGGTATTCTTAAAGAGACAAGCATATTATGAGAATTGATAAGGATCGCATTCAGAATTATCTTCAAGATATAAAATCATGTGTTAATGAGATTGAGAATCTCATTATCCAATATTCCGATAGTGAGATTCTTTCTCAACCTTGGCTTTTAAGAGGCCTGAAGTATTTATTAATTGAAATTTCGGAAATAATGGCTAACACCCTGATGCATATTCTTGCTAAAGACAAAGGTAAGAGTGTATCCGGTTATATTGAAACAATTGTTAAAGCAGGAGAAACAGGAGTTCTGCCCAAAGACTTGGCGGAAAGATTGAAGCCTATTTTTGACTTCAGAAATTCCCTTGTTCATAGATATTGGACGATCTCAGATGAATCATTACTCTCTTTCGTCAGAGAGAACTATAAGTCATTTCTCAATTTCATAGAGGAAGTTGAAAGGTATATAAAGAATTCCCAAAGAAGGAAAAGATAGATATGAAGGTTGTCCCTTTCTGGGGCTGTATGATGCCCTTAAAATATCCACAGATGGAGTTGGCAATAAGAAAGACCCTTCCCAACTTGGGTGTTGAACTCGTTGACATTGAAGGATTCACCTGCTGTCCTGATCCGATCTATTTCAAATCAAGGGATAAGATGAAATGGCTTACGATTGCGGCAAGGAATCTTGCCGTTGCTGAAGAGACCGGGCTTGATGTTATCACAATGTGTTCGGGTTGTATATCCACACTCAAAGAGGCACAATATATCCTCGCTGAAGATGAGGAATTAAAGAAAGAAGTAAATCAACGTCTCAAGAAGATAAATAGAGAATATCAGGGCAAGGTAAAGGTAAAACATGTGACGGTTATGATAAGAGATGACCTTGGTATGGAGACAGTAGCACGGTCTGTGAAAAGACCATTAACCGGTGTAAAAGTCGGAATTCATTATGGCTGTCATCTTTTAAAACCGAGTCAGATCATGCATGTTGATGATGCAGATTATCCACAAATTTTGGATGATTTTGTGAGGGCAATCGGTGCAATCCCAGTTGAACATAAAGAAAGAATGTTATGCTGTGGCAAGGGCTGTATGGATGATGAATTGCCCCTTGAAATGACTGAAGCGATATTTTCAGCAATTGATGCCGAAGATGCTGATTGTATGGGTCTTATCTGTCCGACATGCTTTTCGTCTTTTGATTTAGGACAACTGATGATTGCCCGTAAAAAGGGGCGAGAATTTAATATTCCTGTTATCTATCTATTTCAATTGCTCGGCCTTGCCCAAGGGTTATCACCAGAAGAGGTCGGACTTCACACACATCGGGTCAAACCTGACAAGATTTTGGCAAAAATGAAATGAGTGGTTTGGAATTTAAAGTTTGTTTGGATTTTGGAATTTTAAAAGGAAGGGGGTGATTTAAATGCCAGAAGATGATTTGCGAATCGGTGTCTTTGTCTGCGAATGCGGGACCAATATTGCCGGCTCAGTAGATGTTGATACTGTAGTGGAGAAAGCAAAGGGATTAAAAGATGTTGTATATGCGGTAAAAAACAGATACATGTGTTCTGAACCCGGACAAGCAGAGATAAAGAAAGCAATCGTTGAGCAGAAATTAAATCGGGTGGTTGTTGCAGCTTGTTCGCCACGCATGCACGAAACTACCTTCCGGAATTGTGTATCTTCGGTAGGGCTAAATCCCTACTTGGTAGATATGGCTAATATCCGCGAACATTGCTCCTGGGTTCATATGGGTGATAGGGAAAGAGCAACGGCTAAGGCATATGATATTGTGAAGGCATATATAGCACGAGCACGGTTTTTAGAGCCACAAGAAGAAAGGGAAATCCCCGTAACGAGGGCGGCTTTGGTGATTGGTGGGGGTGTTGCCGGAATGCAGGCAGCACTGGATTTGGCTGATGCCGGAGTAAGGGTCTATCTTGTTGAAAAAGAGCCTTCATTGGGCGGTTTGATGGCACAACTGGCGAAGACCTATCCCACGATGGACTGTGCGATATGAATCCTCGGTCCCAAGATGATGGATGTCGGTCGACATCCAAACATCAAATTACTTGCCTATAGTGAAGTAGAGTCAATATCTGGATATATCGGTAACTTCCATGTGCGCGTGCGGAAAAAGGCGCGCTATGTTGATGAGACACAGTGTACTGCCTGCGGCGAATGTGCCAAGGTCTGTCCAGTAGCAGTCCCTGATGAATATCAATTAGGTTTATCATTAAGAAAGGCGATATATATCCCCTTTGCTCAGGCGGTTCCTTCTGCATATCTGATTGATATGAAGGCCTGCCTTGGCACAAATCCTATCGCCTGTGGCAAGTGTGCTGAGAAGTGTGATAAGAAATGTATAAATTATGATATGCAAGATGAAATCGTAGAATTTGATACCGGTGTTGTGATCGTTGCGACCGGAATGGATGTTTATGATCCTACTGAACTCGATGAGTATGGTTATACTAAATACCAAAATGTCATTACCAGCATGGAGTTTGAGAGGCTTATTTCCGCAGGTGGACCATCGGATGGTCATTTTATCAGACCGAGTGACAAGAAACGTCCTAAGACCGTCGGTTTTATCCAGTGTGTTGGTTCCCGTTCAGAAAAACGTGGTAAGCCATATTGTAGCAATATCTGTTGTATGAATACCGTTAAAGACACTCTACTCTTGAAAGACCATTATCCCGATGTGGAGGCAAAGGTTTTTTATATTGATATCAGGGCATTTGGTAAAGGTTTTGAGGATTTGTTTAAAAGAAGCAAGGAGGCCGGGGTTCAATATATTAGGGGAATTCCGGGTGAGATTGTTGAAGACCCAATAACAAAAAATTTAAAGGTAATGGTGGAAGATACCACAACGAATAGAATCACCGAGCATGAACTTGATATGGTTGTTCTCTCAGTTGGAGTTATCCCAAGACACGATATGCCTCAAGTTCAGAAATTACTAACGCTCTCTAAAACACCGGATGGATTCTTTATGGAGGCACATCCGAAATTAAAGCCGGTTGATGCACCAACAAGCGGTGTATTCTTTGCGGGCTGTGCTGAGGCACCCAAGGATGTAAAGGATTCGGTAACGCAGGCAAGCGCAGCGGCATCAAGGGCAATGACAATTCTCTCTGCGGGCAAGATAAAACTTGAAGCAATTACTTCAGTAATAAATCCAGATATATGTAGGTTCTGCACAATCTGTGCCCAGGTATGTCCATATAAGGCAATAAAGGTTGAGCCGAAAAAGAAAACAATAGAATTGATTGAGGCGATGTGCAAGGGTTGCGGAACCTGTGGTGCTGAATGCCGGTTCGGTGCGATAAAGATGCGGCATTTTACTGATGAACAGGTATATGCAATGATTGATGCCTATCTTGAAGAAGACCCGCAGGATAAAATCATTGTCTTCGCCTGCAACTGGTGTTCTTATGCGGGTGCGGATACATGTGGCGGGGCGAGGTTGCAGTATCCACCGAGCGCGCGCTTGATAAGAACGATGTGCAGTGGCAGGGTTGACGAGGATTGGGTATTATATGCCTTCAAGAAGGGCGCTCCGATTGTGGTGGTTTCGGGTTGCCATTTTGTTGATTGCCATTATATTGATGCGAATCGCTGGACACAGAAAAGGGTTGAAAGACTATGGGATAAATTGGAGAAACTCGGGATAAGACCTGACAGATTATTCCTTGAATGGATCAGCGCTGCAGAAGGGCAGAGATTTGCCAGGACAATGATTGAGATAGAAAAACACCGACAGAAGGTAACGAAGGAAGAAATTGAGTATACGGTTAAGGTTTTGAGTGAACAAAAATAGTCTGATAGTCTTATGGTCGCATAGTCTTATAGTCCTTTAGTTGGATAGTCCTATTGTCAGAAACCATCGGACTATAAGACTATATGAGATTATGACAAAAACTGGAGGTTCTATGCCTGATGAGGCAGATTTTAAATGTCTAAGGTGTGGTGCAGAATTTAAATTGCATTATGTAAAAGGAGTGGTTGAAGAGAGGACCTGTCCAAAATGTGGTTCAAATAGTGTGCGATTGATGAAGAAAAAAGAACCCGCTGGTGAATCAGGTAAATAAATTGACTTTGAATTTTCGTAAAACAATGTCTTAGCCTGGTCCCATAAGACTTATTTTGGCATTTCCATGAATGCATTGAATGACTAATCAAAAGTCAACATTTCGCAGAATGCATAAATATAAATACTGTTTTAAATCACAATGATGAATAATAGTCCTAAAAAACATCCCCGCCCTGCATAAGGAAGGCGGGGAGAGGGCAAGGGGGAGGGGGTTAGTGTTTGGTTATTTTATTAACACCATTCGCTTTATTTTACAATGCGGTCCGTTTTGCAGGTAGCAGAGATAGACGCCGCTACCCACCTTTTTACCATTGTCATCAGTTCCATCCCAATTTATATTGTAAACTCCTAAAGTCATGTGTTTCGAGAGGAGTCTTTTAATCAGACGTCCCTGGGAATCATAAATTATTAATGAGATTTCACAATTTGCATCCTGGACTTGAAATTTGATCAAAGTGTTTTCTTTAAATGGATTGGGAAGATTCAGAAACGTGGTTTTGTCAGCAGGGTTAAGAGGAGGCTGTTTTTCTTTTAATCCAATTAAAGAGTATTGATGGCACCAGATGCGCATCGTGTTCACGGGAATCCCGTTTATCTCATTAGTGAATCCGGAATAAACAGTGCAGATTTGATTTCCCGTTCCTATGGTCAGCGCTGGGTCAATCTGACTACCCAGACGGGATGAGACAACAAATGTATTCAAGACTGTTCCCGTTGTGGTAATCTGGGCTCCGTAGATATCAAAATCACCGTTTCGGACGTCGGACCAAACGACAATATAATTTGTGCCATCGAAAGCCACATTAGGGTACAATTGGGTTGAGTTATTGGTACATATCGCTATCCCATTGGGATCGAGGACGGTGCCTGTAGGGGTTACTCTCGCACCATATATATCCCAATTTCCATTCCGGTTGTCAGCCCACACCACAAGATAATTCGTCCCGCCAAATGCTACCTTTGGGGTATATTGGTGGCTTGCCGCAGTAGAGACTGCAATCCCCGCAGGATTTAAAACCGTGCCGGACCTATTTACCCGTGTGCAATATATATCCGGAATGGTTGAGTTGTTTCTATAGTCCTCCCAGACCACCAGATAATTTGTTCCATCAAAGGCGACAGAAGGAGCCAACTGATCATTACCGGCGGTTGAAATCCCGATTCCGGATGGATTTAAAACCGTGCCCGAGGGCGTTACCCTTGTGCCATAAATATCGTAATAAGTACCGCCTCTTTTGTCCTGCCAGACGACAAGATAATTGGTATCATCAAAGGCGACAGCCGGATATTCCTGATAATTTGCCGCAGTAGATATCGCAATTCCAGCAGGGTTGAGAACTGTTCCGGATTGACTCACCCGTGTGCCATAAATATCCCATACTCCATTTCTCTGGTCACCCCAGACGACAAGATAATTAGTACCATCAAATGCAACGGCGGGAGAGATTTGATCATTCGTAGCAGTTGTAATGGAGATTGTGCCGGGATCAAGGACAATCCCTGACTGGCTCACACGGGCACCCTTGATATTGGAATATGCAATTCCGCGGGAATCTTCCCACACCACCAGATAGTTTGTACCATCAAAGGCAACATTAGGTGTGTACTGATAATTGATTGAGGTAACGATGATGATTCCATTGTAATCCAAACAATTGCCCGATGGGTCTACCCTTGCTCCGTAAATGTCAAAATCAGAGTTACTTCTATAATCATCCCAGGTCGCAAAATAATTTTCACCGCCAAATGTGATCGCAGGATATAATTGATCCCTTGCGGCGTTTGAAACATATCTTCCGTTAGGGTCAAGAACTATCCCCCCTGGGGTTACCCGGGCACCCATGATGTTATGGGAACTGCTCCGATAATCATCCCATACCACAAAATAGTTTACCCCATCAAAGGCAAGCGCTGGGAAGTATTGACCGTAGGTGGCGGAAGTGGCAATAGGAATTCCATTGGGGTCAAGCACTCCACCGGATTGGGTTACCCGAGCGCCGTATATTTGATCATAAGCGCTGTTGCGTCTATCACTCCATACTACAAGATAATTCGTTCCATCAAATGCTACTGCAGGATACCATTGGTGGTTAATCTCTTCTGAAATGGCGAAGCCATTTGGGTTCAAAACATTTCCATTTTGGTCTATTCTTGTTCCATAAATATTCCAATCCCCGGCTATATTGACCTGCCAGATAGCCAAATAATTCATTCCATCAAAGGCGATTGCCGGATTGTCTTCGCTGTATATGGATGTCGCCACCGGAATACCGTCAGGGTCAAGAACTGTTCCCTCTGGTGTAATGCGGGCGCCGTAGATATCTGGATTATTCCCGTTTCGGTAATCCGCCCACACTACTAAATAATTTGTTCCATCAAATGCAACTGCCGGAGAGACTTGATTGCTCGCAGCAGTAGATATGGGAATTCCATTCGGATCAAGGACGGTACCCGTGGTTGAGACACGGGCACAATAAATATCGGTATAGGAAGAAGATTGATTTCTCTCATCAGCCCAGACCACTAGATAATTGTTTCCATCGAATGCGATTGCTGGATCTTTTTGGTTACTTGGCGCAGACGATATTACTATTCCATTGAGGTCAAGTAATTGACCGGAGGTATTAACCCGGGCACAGTAGATATTGGCATCACTGCTGCGCCAGTCTGCCCATACAACCATATAATTGGTTCCGTCATAGGCGACTCCACTCGATTTTTGGTCATAAGGCGCAGGGAGAAAGACCGTGCTGGTATCAATAAGAAACTCGCCGTATGTTGACTTTGGCACGGTGAGTGCGCATAATATCGAGATAAGGACTGATGATAATAAGAATGATTTATGCCGCATAATGCACCCCCTTTTACGATTTCTTTCTGACCACTTTCTATTG
Source organism: candidate division WOR-3 bacterium (assembly GCA_039802205.1). NCBI lineage: Bacteria > Pseudomonadati > Caldifarciminota > Caldifarciminota bacterium. Next base: position 5,217 of record JBDRWD010000067.1, on the reverse strand, counting down.
CAAAATTCGTGCCTAATTATTTGAGAAGAAATCTATGAAATTTCAAATATTTTTTATCGATCTCTGTTATTTATGTGTAGAATTTTAGAACAATTGTTCGCTTTGAGAACAACATTTTTTATATCAACCTTGACTTTTTTATCCACTTAACTAAAATTGTATATAGGTTACCAATACTCCAGATGCTGAATAATTAAAATTAGGAGAGAAAATGGTAATGCCTGAATGGCTGAACTTTGTGGATGAGAAGAGGCGCTTAAATTTCATTAAAGTTCTTGTTGAGGTTTCTAAATTGCAGGATAAGAAAGACTTAAATTTTATTCTCATTGGCGCTCTAACATTATTGATCCAGGGGTATTTGAGGTATACTGCATTCTGGGACATAGACCTTTTATTTAAAGATGCAAAGAGTTTGAAAGATTTTATAACCAGACCCAAATCCCATGGTTTACAGATTGTGAATTATGATGATGAATTGATGATCAGTGAGAAGATTACAAGTTTCCATACTGCCTGGTCATTTACAAAGACCTGGTTTAATGTTGATTATATTTTGCGGGAAGGGATCTTTGAATTTTATACAGAAAATATAAAACAGATGAAACCATATGCTACGTTGATTGAATTGAAGGAAGGGAAATTTCCGATAGAACTCTATATCGCCCATGCCTATGATATTTTTGTTGAGAAGGTTCTTTCACCAAGATTGGAAAAGGATATTGATTTGAAAGTAGATTTGAGCGTGGATTTGAGGCATATTTATATAATTTATTCAAAAGAATTAATGAATGCGAATTTCTGGGAATATGTTCAGCAAAAAGTTAAAAGGCTCAATAGAGAGAAAGAATTCAAAGATAAATTACTCACAATTTTGAGGCTCGCCCCTGAAGTCGGATATCAGGATGTTGAAATTCCTGAATTTGTTAAGGCAATATTCCAAAATAAATGAAGGATTTTTTAACTATAATAAGTGAGAAGACGGAAGAGTTTGGTAATCATTACCGCAAACAACTCCAGGCAATAAAACGATTTTATGAGCCACTACTTGATAAAATCGAGATTTATAAAAAAAGGGAGATGGTCCATTTTCTACATCCATCAACTAATTTCCCTGAGGAATTGAGGATTGTTGCGAATGTAGCGGAGAAAGAAGAGGAAAAATTAAATTTTATGGGTACATATTTCGCCCTGCATTTGTTATGGATGAATCGACAATTAATTGATACCCTAAAGATCGAGTTGCTTTCACAAAATATTAATAAGATTCAGTTTTACAGACAATTTATGCATCGTGCGGGGAATCAATTCCGTTACCTCACTGCTGCATATATTGAGGAACTATTGCAGGTATTCAAAGGAAAAAATGAATTGCCCCGATTTGTCATAATGGGTGTAGGAACAAAATCTGATCAGGATGATATTGATGTAGGGATTATTGACGATGGTTCAGAGGGTCGTGATTTTTTAAATCAGGTAATTGTCCGTTTAAGTAAAGAAATGCTTAAATTTGCAGTATCATTCCATTTCCATCTATCCGAACACATAGGTGGCAGATATTATTCAGCGTCAATAGAAGAGTATAAAGAAGTACTAACTCAGGAATTGAGAGACTTTGTTATCATCAATGAAATGCTTGGGGCAGCAATAATCACTGGCGATAACGAACTTTTTAAACAGTTTCAAACCGAGGTCATTTCAAGATATTTTTATGATCCCAATGGTGAAAAGAGATATCATGAGGGATATTTGCGGGGTATTTTAGGTGAAATAAGGGCACTTTTAGCCCGTCCAATAAGCAAGTCTCGCATAAATTTTAAAGAAGATGGTTTGAGAGCGATAAAAAGTATTATTTCTGCCAAAAAAACTGTTTTCAATATTTGGAAGGTGAATGCCTGGGATATTTTAGATGAACTTCGGAAAGTCGACCGAATGCGAATAGAAGAATACGATACCCTTGAGCGATCTTTAACCTTCATTGAAATCTTTCGCTATCTTTATCAAATGTTTGTAACTCAAGACGAGGAAATTGTTATTGATGAGACGACTCTTAGGAACATTCGTAGGATTGCCCAATTGCTTGGATATACCGATATTGGATTATGTCGCGCTGAAGAACATCTTCTTGTTCATTATTATGAAAATCTCCAGAATATTCACAGGATAATCCCCAATCTTATCAATGACCTGAAGATCCATCTTAAAAGAAATTCAGTTTTCACTTCGCTGTTTGACGAGAATTATCAAGGAAATCTGGTGCGGAACTTTATTGACCGATTCAAATTTTTTCGTGGCACTTCATATTGGGATGATATACTTGATGATTTTGGGAGCCCGAAGACCCTTGAAAGATTTTCAAATGATTTTTACCAATTTACTCAGATTGAACAGGATACAATTATTCAACAATATTTTGAATGGTTGAGATTTGATTTTTATACTCTATTTACATTTCTCTCTACCTTAGCTAAAAATAAAAAAACTTTTGAGATATATAAGAAAATTAATGACAAATTTATAAACAGCATAAATAAAGATCCTGAAGCAGTGAGAAATATTGCATTTGTCTATGCACGATACCCTGAATTGCTTAATGATTTGTTGTCTATTGAAACAACAAGTCATCTTGAACACTATATGCATGTATTGCAATCCGGAGTATATGAAGATGAGATTGCAACGATTGTTGACGATTTTTCTAATCTTATAAAGATTTATATTTCATCAAGTCACTTCTTTAAAAGATATTTTACTAGGATCACAAAAAAGTATCCAGAATGCCTGAGATTTTTGAGAGACTCCGATTTTTTAAAAGAATTCGCGAGAGGCATTTATGGTGATATCGATCCAAAACGCAGTTTTGTGGAGAAAAAGGAAAAACTCGGTGATTATTATGATTTTGAGATGATGAGAGTAGCGCTTGCATCTCTACGGGGTGCTTCAATTCAGTCAACAAACACAGAATTTATAGAATTTGCCGACCAGTACATCAGAACTCTTTATGATATCTGTCGCGAAGAAACTGATGTAGAATTAAATAAAAGAATCATTACCGAAGATGTCCTGGCAATCTTTGCGGCCGGTGGACATGCCCGGGAACAGGCCTATGATGATGATTATGATTTGATTGTTTTATTGAATTCTGAAGACCCGGAACTGCTCGCCTATTCTAACAAAGTGATTAGCAAAATGAATGCAGAGATAATAAAACGTGGAACAATTCCCCATCACAGATTTGCTGAATATTTTGGGAGATTTGTAATAACCTTAAAGGAAATTGAGCAATTACTTGAGGAAGATAAACCAGATTTATTTATTGAACAGTCCCAGATACTGGGCGCACGACTAATTGCCGGTTCACACCGGTTTGAAAGGGAATTCTTAAAATCTGTTCTCCAGCCCCATATTTTTGCGAAAAAAGCTCTTTATATAAAACGGATGATAAATGAAATAAATTCACGCCATTCAGAAAAAGAATATATCAATTCCGGGATAGATATCAAGGAATGTGCAGGTGGTCTCAGGGATATTGAGATGATAATGCTCATTTTGAAGGCACATTTAGAAATTACTGAGCCTGTAAACTCAAAGTTATTTGAAATTCTCTCTGAAAAAATGCCCGGTTATCAGAATGAATTTGCATTTTTATCTGATAGTTTTAACTTCCTCAAGACAATCAGAGATATTTATCGTTTAACTGTCGGGGCAACCGATGTAATAACAAAGGATGGTTTGAAGAATGTTGCGTCAATAATCGGCTTTAATAGTGAGAAGGAAATTTATGAAAGATTTTCTGAAGCTCGGGCAGGGGTCGCTGAAACAATAAAAAGGCTTATAACTTCAATTTGTTGTACATAGACCTATGAAATAAGAATCATCTATTGCAATCCATGGGGAAGACAGATGATAAATACAATGCCCATTGTGATTGCACTCCCAATAACCCATCCTCCGATTTCACATATTGTCATTTTTGGTTGCACAACTTTCTTATAACCATCGATAAAACCCTTAATGTATAAAGAATCTTTTGATGATATGCCGTTTTGAGGAATTTCTATTTTTGGTTTACGATATAACAATACGCCTGCAAAAAAGCTACCCACGGCTGAAGAGTAAGGCGTTCTGAATACATCAATATTCGTTAACATTTTACTATCCACTAATGCACCGAGCCATCCACCACCTGCACCAACAAGACAGCCACCAAGACAATAACCGGGATAAAATTTTTTCTCGCCATATAATTGCCCGTCTCCAAGTCCCTGTTCGTAAGAAAAGTCTTGGGACCGCTGATTCTCTAACGAGTCTTGTGTTTGAGTAAGGATAAAGATAAACAGGATATAATTCATTTCAATTTAATTATACTCGGCTACCCAATTGTGTCAAGTTGACTGCTAACTGACTCTTCTTTATTGACAAATACGATTACATAGCTGATTAATGAATACAATGTAGGGCAAACCTTCAGGTTTGCATACTTTTGTTAAAATGCTGCAGTCTTGTTGATTTATCGGATTTAAATTTTCAGGCATTTGCATAATAACCAAACAAGGGCTTCAACTGCCTTTTTTACTTCAGGCGAAATACCATCTCCAAAGTTTAAATTTTTCGGCTCAATGCCGATTATTATTACCTTGGTTGGGATTGTTTCTTCAAGAAATTTTACAAACATTGATAAAGGTAAACGGTGAGTGGATATGTCCTCATTCTCGATTTTTTCAGGATTTACGATAAATATTTCGCCAGGTTTTTTACTGCGAATGCAGGCGTCGAATATTATTACCAGGTCGGGTTGAAATTTTCGTATCTCACCAGTAAAATTTTCCGGAGTTTCGCCAGAATTAATTAATAAAATATTTTCCTTTTTCTCTATCCTGGTTTTAAATAAGTTAATTAACAGCGGCCCTGCTCCATCATCACCTCTTTGGATATTTCCAACACCCAGGATACAGATACGATGGGCAGAGTCAATCTCTTTCCTCAAAATCTTTATCCATTTATTTGGCATAGAAGATTATAAGAGTAAATGAAAAAAAATCAAGTAGTTCCAACTTCGAATATTAAAATATGTACTAAGATAACTTCAACTTTGTAAAAATGCATTTTCCCCATGTTATTCCAAAGGTAAAATGTCCCCTTAATTTCAAAGCGAGATGTCCCCTTATGATATTTAATTCTTTTCTCATGTCAACTACTGCTTACCATTGCAATGAAATT
>JBDRWD010000066.1 GCA_039802205.1 candidate division WOR-3 bacterium | reverse complement strand
TTAAGCAGTTTCCGATTGGGTTTAGAATTATTGGATAAGCTGGATTTATCCAAATACCCGTGGCTTTTTTGTTTCAAAAAGTTATGCCCAACCGAAGATTAAAAGTGAGGAGTACTCAGTTAAATAATCAAGGTGATATACTTAAATATTAAGAATATAATATTTTTTTATCTAAAAGATCTTTTATCAATCCAATTTCGATTAAATTGAGTGGTGTAACAACCGACGTACCAATACCACCAGATGATGCACCTTGTGCAATAATAGGCATCAATGCTGAATATTTTATTTTCTTAACATTTTTTGATTGAGATGAGCAATTGTATTAAGTATTTCCGAGCCGTGGGTGAGTAATACCATCACCACTCCAATCCAATATACTACAACCCAACCCAATATTGCGAGCAGAAACTGGGCATTTTTTGAAAGATACTACATCGGCAGCAGTAAAAATAACACGAAAACAATCGGGACAACAAAAAATATGTAATTTTTCGCACCCACTAAAATCTCGCTTCAGTGGGTAAAATTTTTTTTCTTCTATCTCTTCCGGCTTGACCCGCATCCTCAATTCCTGCATTGCGGGAGGATCGATCGGATAGACAGGCCTTTCTGTCCTTTAAAAAATGGACGTCCAGTGAGGGATAGTATTACCAATAGATCCTGATTTCAAGGCTATCAGACCATCCTGAGAGAGCACCTTTTTTGTCCTTTGCCTGGGCACTTATATAATAAAAACCCGGATATGTCCAGAAATGGGATAGTGAAATTGAAGAACCGCTCGTAAAATAATTACTCCATTCAGAAATCGTCCCATCTCCCCAGTCAAATCTTATCGCAATACTATCACCATCAGGGTCAACCGCAGATGAAGTGTAGTAATAAACAGAATCAACATAACCAACTGTAGGACCCATTGGAGTTAATGGCTTATCAGGTGGATGATTTGTTGTTGAAGAAATTGTAATTTGTTTGCTGCCAGACCAATTTGATAAAGCACCTTTACCATCCTTTGCCTGTGCTTTGATGTAATAAGTACCGGGATTTTGCCAGGAATGATACATATGCACCGGGTTGCCACCGTAAACATAATAACTCCAGGCAGATGTATCACCATCACCCCAGGAAAACCGGATTGAAATACTATCACCTTCCGGGTCGGTTGCAGTTGATGAAAATAGATATACACTATCTACAAATCCAGTTGATGGTCCAGTAGGCGTTGAAGGTGTATTTGGTGGATAATTGGTTACGATTGCAATGCTCTTTATTGCGGACCAGGGTGAGAGTGCACCATGGATATCTTTCGCTTGGGCTTTTATATAATAATTCCCTGGCGAACACCAGACATGGGAATCGACCACTGAAGTATTATTAGCCACATAATCGCTCCACCCTGATGTATCGCCATCGCCCCAGGAAAAGCGGATAGAAATACTATCACCATCAGGGTCATAGGCATAAGTTGAAAATGAATAAAAACTGTCCGGTTTGCCTATTGATGGTCCTGACGGTTTTACTGGGGCATCCGGGTAGTTATTAGCGCCGTAAACCAAGATTCGGATAGTGTGGGCTGCAGACCAGTTGGAAATTGCATCATCCTCATCTTTTGCCTGAGCAGTAACGCTATATCTTCCAGTATCACCAAATGCATGAGAAACTGAGAACGAACTACCGCTGGGAATATAATCGGTCCAGTTAGAAGTATCACCATCACCCCAAGAAAAACGAATGGAAACATTATCACCATCCGGGTCACTGGTGGAGGCGGAAAATTTGTACACCGAATCTATATAACCATAGGCAGGTCCATTAGGTTTACCGGGTGCATCAGGTGGATTATTTACTTTACTCACACAATGGATGAACAAAAGGATAAGAAAAGCGACAGGAAAAAATCGGGCATTCATGCCGGCCTCCACCGGTAATAATATTCAAAAAAAAGAGTGCGTCAAGAATAATTTTATCCCTCTTGACATAGTGGTTCTGGTGATTATCATTGTTCATGCCTCTTTTAATGATACTAATCCTCTTTCAGGGGAATCGAGTATTAATTGGAGAACTCAGCGGGGTCATCAGTCCTGCGAGCAGCGCCTATATCCTCCGGGCAATAAGTATTGCCGAAGCTGAAGATGCAGAATGTCTGATAATTAAACTCGATACTCCGGGTGGTCTTGATGAATCAATGCGAGAAATAACAAAAAGAATTCTCAATGCCCAAATTCCCGTGGTTGTTTATGTGGCACCCAAGGGAGCCCGGGCGGCTTCAGCCGGAGTTTTTATATTATACGCCAGCCATGTCGCGGCAATGGCACCAGGAACAAATGTCGGCGCCGCTCATCCGGTAGGTATGGGTGGTGAAAAAATTGACACCACCATGGCCCAGAAGGTCACGAATGATGCCGTCGCTTATCTCCAATCTCTGGCTAAAACCAGAAATCGGAATGTAGAATGGGCGGAGAAGGCAGTTCGTGGGAGTGCTTCTATTGACGACGAGACCGCATTAAAAATCGGTGTTTGTGAAATCATCGCCGAACATGAAGAAGAATTGATTGAAAAACTCAATGGCTGGGAAGTAAAAATCGGAGGAGAAAGAAAAAAGTTAATCACAAAAGCAGTTCCTGTAAGAAAACTCTCCATGACCTTGAGGGAAAGACTGCTTTTAATTCTCACCAATCCCAATATTGCCTATATCTTGCTCCTTTTGGGAATTTATGGATTATTCTTCGAATTACAGAATCCAGGCATGATCTTTCCAGGGGTTGTGGGAGGTATCTGTCTCATTCTTGGCTTCTATGCCCTCCATTTATTACCGGTGAACTATGCCGGACTGGCTTTGATAATCTTAAGCGCAATATTTTTCATCCTTGAAATATATGTCACATCACATGGATTATTGAGTGTTGGTGGAGTTATTTCTTTAATCATTGGTTCATTGATTCTCTTTGAAAGTGATCTACCATTTTTCAGGGTATCTTGGGAGGTAATAATGGTGGTGGTCATAATCATTGTGGCTTTTGTTGGTCTGTTGTTGTTTTTAGGAATTAAAGCCCAATTTAGAAAACCGACGGTGGGGAAAGAAGGGCTCATCGGTGAGATCGGGACAGCGAGCACCGATATCGATATAAATGGCGGAACCGTTTTTGTTCATGGTGAATGGTGGAATGCAGTAAGCGAAAAACCCATAAAAAAGGATGCTAAGGTCAAGGTCATAGGTGCCGAGGGGATGGTATTAAAGGTTGAAGAAGTGTGATAATCTTTTATTTATTAGCACTCTTTGAAAACTCACTCTTCCCTGACTTTACAATAAACATCGCCCGTTTTAACCCGGGCAATTTTATTGAACCGAAATTTTTGCTCGCCTTCGGTGGGATGGAAAAATTTGGCATTGATGAACTGAAAATCTACCAAGTCCAGATCCAGAACCGCCCTTGGAAGGCAAGGTTGATTACATTGGGCAATGAATTATACCGGGAAAATCTCCTGGAATTATCCGGAGGATTTTTTGTTTATAAAACCTGGACAGCAGGTATAGGGATTGAATTGCTAAATAATTGGATTAAAGATTTCACGAACCGTTATACTTACTCTCTCAAATTCGGCAGTTCTTTATCCATTCCCGATTTAAACTTTGATTTCTGTATCAATAATATCAACCAGCCCCGTTTCTCTAATGTCGACCTTCTGCCCCTAAGTTATGTCTTAGGGCTGAAATATGACTTTAATCAAACCTTCCAACCCTATTTTTTTGCCCTGGGAACCACTACCAGAGGCTTTTTTTTAAAAACCGGCGCATTTTTTAAATTCTGCCCTGCCCTGGAATTTTCGGGTGGATTAAATACCGAGAATTTCCAGTTAGAATACTGCCTCCGGGTTCATCTGCGAAAAATCGCTTTTGACTATGTTGGAACCAACCACCGGCAATTAGGTCTCACCCATGCCTTTTTCATTAATCTCGTAAATCCGTGACCCTGATTTATCTGTTTTTCCTTACTTTGAACCAGGATTTTTGGGAAAATGCACAAGAAAAAGATCTTGAAACGATACTCTGGGAATTAGAAGAGCTAAAAGACAACCCGCTTGATCTAAATACCGCCGGTTTAGAAGAACTCTCTAAAATCCCATTTTTGAAACCTACCGACTGTCTAAAGATAATCGGCTATCGTGAACGCTATGGAGAATTTGAATCCGTTGATGACTTATTAAAAATAAAGGGGTTTGAAAAAGGTCTCCTGGAATTGGTCAGACCCTATTTAACGGTGAATACCCGAAAAATAAAATGGCGGGGTTTGCATAATAGTATAAGATTTCAGAAGGAATTAAACTCAAGTGAAAAATTTTATACACGGACAATCCTCAATCTCAACGATTACCAGATATTTTTAGTAACCGAGAAAGATCCAGGTGAGTCCTCTTTTTTTGATTATTACAGCACCGGGGTGGTCGTTGAAGAAAAACAAAGAAAATTCGCCCTGGGTAACTATAATCTTGATTACGGAGCCGGGGTGATGCTCTCAACACTTGGCTCATTTTTCTCTGGTTCTGATTTTCGATTTCTCATCCGGGAGCGGGGAATCACTCCCTACACTTCAACAATGGAAAACGGCGGATTCTTCGGCGCAGCCTTAAGTGATACCCTGCTTTTAAATTACTGCATTTTTTACTCCAATCAAAAACTTGATGGTAAAGTAGACACCTCAGGGCATGCCTGGTCATTTGATCCCTCAGGAATTCACGCTGATTCCGCAGGTCTTGCGCGTAAGGATCGTATTCGTGAAGAAATCATTGGTTATTATCTAAATTACAAAACCAAAACCTTTCAATTATACCAGAGCACTTACTGGTCCGCATATGAACCAACATTTGTCTGCAGGGATTCAAATAATGAATTTTACGGGAAAGACTATACACTAACAGGGATAGGAGGTAGATACGGTGGGGAACGGTTTATCGTATTCGGAGAATTTGCCCGTTCATTTGCCAGCAGATTGGGCTGTATCTTCGGTTGGACTGGTCTATTACCTTATAATTTTGAATTCAGCCTCGCCGGTTCAGTTTTTAATCCGGGATTCTACGCACCTAAAGGCATCGAGGCAAAAGATGATTATCTTGGGCTATGCATTGATTTTGTTCAACATTCCAGAATTTTCAACAGCGGCACGACGGTGAATATCTATACCAACAGCCTAAACGACACCACTCACTATGACCTGAGATTAAATTTCGGCAGGACGATCGGTTTTACGGAAACAAAACTCACCTTTAATTGGCGATATCGGCAAAGTTATAAAATCTCATCGGGTTCAAAAGTATCTTTGAGACTCCAACCCCGAAAACCTATCTACCTGGACCTACGACTTCAAGATAAATACCTCTACGGAGATTCAATAAAAAAAGGCCTTTTCGGAGGCATTGAATTTGGGTGGAGTGGAGCGTTGATAGGGTCTAAAATTGGGTTTGGTATCTACGATACCGAGTCTTATTTGACCCGGATTTATGTCTATGAACCCGATCTGCCAGGAGTTTTAAACAACCGGGTTGCTTATGGTAAAGGGCGGTATGGTTTTGGTTATCTAATGGTAAAACCGTTGCCCAAGATTGTGCTCCATTGTAAATATGCTATTAACGAGAAGGACTCGCTTATTCATACCCTGGGTTTTCAGGCGGAGATAAAAATATAGTGCATAATTGAACAACCAAAACTTGACTTTTTGCTAATCCTCAATATAATAATAGTATTCATTTTTCTCATGGTTTTTCAGATTGAGTAGGCTGATCGTGCAATTCAGGAGGTGCTATGATTGAAGTCCAGAATTTATCTAAATTTTTTGGTGCAACCCGCGCGGTGGACGATATTACTTTCAAAATTGGTAAAGGTGAAATTGTTGCCTTTTTAGGACCGAATGGTGCGGGTAAAACCACCACCATGCGTATGCTCACAGGTTTTCTACCTCCGACCCGTGGGAAATGTTTCATCAATGGTATTGATATTTCTGTGGATCCGATAAAACCAAAAGAGCTCATCGGTTATTTGCCTGAAGATAATCCTCTATATCCAGATATGAAAGTCTACGAATACCTTGAATTTATCGGAGAAGTAAGGAAAATAGCTAATCTGCGTAGCCGGGTGAGTGAAGTAGCCGAAATCTGCGGCATTACCGGTGTGTTGAATAAAGAGATCGGAACCCTATCGCGCGGTTATCGTCAACGGGTGGGTGTTGCCCAGGCAATAATCCACAATCCGGACATCCTTATTCTTGATGAACCGACCGAAGGTCTGGATCCCAACCAGGTCGTGGAATTGCGGAATCTGATAAAAGAATTAGGAAAAGAGAAAACCGTAATGCTCTCCACCCACATCCTCTCTGAAGCCGAAGCAACCTGCGAGCGGGTTTTGATCATCAATAAAGGGAAACTCATCGCTGATGGGAATAAAAATGAAATCAGGACTATGGCAAGAGGTGGGGAGACAATAACCCTGGAACTAATTGCACCCCAGAATCCTATTGAAGAATTAAACAAAATCTCCGGGGTAAAAGAGGTAACCATAAAACAAAGTGAAGGCAACCATCATCTTTTTGAAATCCTGAGCGAAAAAGACATTCGGGAACGACTTTTTGATACTGCTGTCTCCAAAAATTGGAAGATTATCGAACTCCACCGAAAATCCACTTCCCTTGAGGATATCTTCCGAGAATTAACCAAGGAGGAAGCGTGATCGGAACGATTATAAAAAAAGAACTGAATAGTTATTTTAATTCACCCATTGCCTATATCATCCTTATCGTCTTTGTTGGAGTAAGTGGCTGGTTTTATGCCCAGGATTTGTTTTTAGGCGGGGAAGCAGACATCAATGGTTTTGTCAATATTGTTCCAATACTTTTCTTACTCCTGATCCCAGGCATCTGCATGCGCCTGATTGCCGAGGAAAGAACCAGAGGCACCATTGAAACACTCGCAACCCTTCCCATAGCTGATACGGATATATTGATCGGTAAATGGCTTTCAGCATTCATCTTAATCCTTATTGGACTTGGCGTCACGTTACTCTTTCCCATAATCTCTGCCCTGTTGGGAAATCTGGACTGGGGGATGGTTTTTACCAGTTATATCGGACTCATTCTCTTTGCTTTATTCTTCACGGGCATTGGCATCTTTGCCTCAGCGCTCGCCTCCACCCAGATTGTTGCCTTTGTCATCGGAATATTCATCTCTTTCTTTTTCTTCATCATCGGCAAATTGCTCTTTGCCCTGCCGTCCAATATCGTTCCAATTTTCAATTATTTAAGCATTGATTACCACCTTAATAATATTATTCGCGGGATCTTGGATTCCCGGGATTTGATCTACTTCCTCTCCTTAACCTTTCTCTTTCTCTATGGTGCCTTCTATTTCTATAGCCGGCTAAAGGAAAAATTCTTAAATGCCGCCCAATGGTTATTGATAGGTATTCTGGTCATACTCGTTAACCTCATATTTTCACGATTTTTCTTCCGGCTGGATTTAACCGAGGGCAATATCTATTCGCTCAGTAAGGCAACCCTCAGGATACTGAAAGAACTTCCGGACAATGTCGTAATCCGTGCCTATGTCACCAGCAAACTGCCTTTCCCTTATAACAACCGAGCACAGTATCTCAATGATATCCTCGGCGAATACCGGTTGCGCTCGGGTGGTAAAATCCGGGTGGAGTATATCGACCCTACTACCCCTGACCAAATCATGGATGCCCAGCGGAGTGGCGTCATACCGCTCCAGTTCACTGAGGTAAAACAGGGTGAATTCGGAGTAAAACAGGGCTTTATGGGATTGGTGATGCTCTTTGAAGACAAACGGGAAATCATGCCGGTGATTGAAGATTTTGCGAATCTGGAATATGATATCACCTCCCGCATCCGGAAATTAACCCAACCCCAGACCAAGACCATTGGTTTCACCACAGGCCATGATGAATTGACGCTTTCGGAAAATCTTTTGAGTAAAATCAGCGACCGTTATACCACTGAGAATATAAATCTTAAGGATACGATCAATCCCCACTTTGATGCCTTGGTCATCGCCGGACCAAAGAGGGATTTTGACACCACCGAAACGAAAAAGATTTTTGATTTTATCAATAACAAAATTCCCGTGGCATTTCTGATTGACCGCTTTGGCATCAACCTGGATTTCTTCCTCTCCTTCCCCTTGCACCTTCCTAACCTCGACTCCCTTCTCAATAAACTCGGCATCTCCATTGCCCCGGGAATGATCATGGACCGTAACAACGAAATGTTGGTTTTACGAAGCCAGCGGGGAATGTTTGTGATGCAGAACTATGTTCCCTACCACTATTTCCCTAAGATCGTTGACTTGTCAAAAACCAATCCCATAACCAAGGATTTTGAGGCTGTGGTCCTCCCCTATGTGAGTCCAGTGAGAGGTGGTGAAGAATTGGCAAGGACCTCCAAGGCTTCTTGGCTCCGAAACTCACCACAAAGTTTAAATCCCATGGACCAGCAGCGCTTTCTACCCTTCCCATTGCCCTTTGATGAGAAAGGTCCCTTCAGCACCATTAATTGTCTTTCTGGAGACAAGAGAGTGGTAATCGTCGGATCCTCAAAATTCATTGACGAAAAATTTCTCAGTGCACCCGGAATCGCCTTATTTATGAACATCCTGGACTGGCTCACCCAGGACGAAATTTTGATATCAATCCGGTCCAAAGCGGTTAGTATCCGACCCTTAAAAGAAATCAGCAAGAGTTTGAAGACCTTTATCCAGTATTTGGCTCCAATCCTACCGGCTCTGATATTTGTTATTGTGGGGATAGTAAGATGGCAGATAAGGAAAGGAGGTAAGATACCTTATGAAGTATAGAAATATTCTCATCCTTGTCATCATAATTGTGATCTTATTTTTGGTTTTACTTTTAACCAGCCGAAAACCTTCAGCCCCACCCCTATTTTCGGTTGCTGAATTGCAATCCATCGTGATCTGTCGTCCAACCGACACCACCGAGATTGAGATAAAAGAGAATAATTACCGTATCATCCGACCTTTTTCCTATCCCGGTGATAGTTCCACGATAACCTTTCTTCTCAACAATCTCAAAAATTTAAAACTGGGTGAAGTTATCTCACGCCGGAAGGAAAAGTTCGACGATTTTGAAGTGGGTGAAAAAGGAACGAAACTGATTCTCAAGGGGAAAAAGGAAATCGCCTTCTACATTGGAAAATATGCGGGCGACTATCAACATTCCTATTTTCGTTTTGCCAACGATGATAAAGTATATCTGGTCAGTGGTCTGAACAAGCACCAGGTGGATATCAAACCCGATGACTGGCGGGATAAGAGAATCCTAAAGATTGACCGGGAGCTGATTGAAAAAATCTCGATCGACGGTGAAGAGATAGTAAAAAAAGATACCTTATGGTTATATAAAGATAGGACCCTGGAAAAGTATAAAATTGATGGAGTTCTGTATACCCTGAGTGACCTGCGAGCTGTCGGATTTTCCGATACTTCCCATTTCCAGCCACGCCATAATTTAAAAATCATTACTACCGGTGGTTCGGAATATACCTTAGAGATTGGCGAAAAGCGCGAATATAATTATCTGGTAAAACTTCCGGATAAAACAACGATATTTTTAGTGAGTGAGTATACGATAAATAATTTCTTGAATCTCGTTGCCGAACCAGAAAAAAAGAAGAAAAAATAAGACTGCGACTGGTTTTTGAGGCCCCGGTTTTCGAAGGTATTGACTTTTTATCCTGGCTTGATAAAATAGCATCATGAGGGAGAAACCTTGTTTCTGTTATCATTAATCGCCCACCGGCATTTTGAACCGATTGAGCAGAATTCGGATTATATCACCCATACGAAGGATATCTTTAAAAGTCCAGCATTAACCCACCGGGAGAACAGAGTAGCAAACTATGACGGATCTAATACCGCTTTTGAACCGGTAAAGACCGCACATCCTCATAATCATGTTTATCCGTTTGATTTTGAAGAATGTTTGTTAAAAGAATGCATCCGGAGGAGATAAACATTGTGGTAAAACAAAATTCAAATTTTCAGCCCTATGTAAAGCCCGAGGAAAAGATGAATGAATTCACGATAAGGGCAGTGGTGCTCGGTTCAATCCTGGCGATTGTCTTTGGTCTGGCGAACGCATATCTCGGATTAAAAGTTGGAATGACGGTATCCGCATCAATCCCCGCTGCAGTAATATCAATGGCAATTTTGAAGGGTGCACTAAGAAAAGGAACAATATTAGAAAATAATATTTCCCAGACCATTGGTTCTTCTGGTGAATCATTGGCAGCAGGGATTATCTTTACAATCCCCGCGTTCTTTATGTGGGATTACTTTCCTGATGCCTGGACAATTATTTTGATTTCTTTTTTGGGTGGATTTTTGGGCATTTTATTTATGATTCCTTTAAGAAGGTATTTAATCGTTCAGGAACATAAGACCCTTCCCTATCCCGAGGGAACCGCCTGTGCTGAGATCTTAAAGGCAGGTGATAAGGGGGGTGCAAAGGCAAAGATTGTATTTTCAGGTGTGGGAATCGGTGCGTTATACAAATTTTTGATGAGTGGTCTGAAATTGTGGAAAGAGACTGCAACCTGGCTGGTGAGCGGTGTAAAAGGAATGGAAATCGGAATTGACTTAACACCTGCTTTATTAGGTGTTGGATTTATCATTGGTCCAAGAATCGCTTCCTATATGCTCTCCGGTGCAATCCTTGGTTATCTCGTGATAAGCCCTTTGATTGCGTTTATTGGTGCGAATTTAAATACTCCAATTCCTCCCGCGGATAATATCGTTGCACTCCTCTCTCCTTCAGAAATTCGCAGTTATTATATTAGATATATCGGTGCGGGTGCGGTTGCGGTCGGTGGATTGATAAGCCTTCTACGCGCCTGTCCGATCGTATTTAAATGCTTCAAACTCGGATTCGTTGAAATGTTCAAAGGATTTAAATTTTTACCCGATAAGAATGCCCCAAGGACCGAGCAGGATATCCCAATGAGTATGGTAATTGCTGGTGCAATAATAATTGCAATCTTAATGTTACTCATTCCCCAGACCCATATTGGCATTATTGGAATGTTGATCGTTGTTATATTCAGTTTCTTCTTTGTTACGGTTGCATCAAGGATTGTGGGAATCGTTGGTAGTTCATCAAGCCCGGTCTCAGGGATGACAATTGCTACACTGCTTATAACCTGTTTGATATTTGTCGCTTTTGGCTGGCGGGGAATGCCTGGAATGATCGGTGCAATGTCCATTGGTAGTGTCGTTTGTATTGCAATATGTATGGCTGGTGATGCATCCCAGGATTTAAAGACTGGATTTTTAGTCGGCTCAACTCCTTTCTACCAGCAGATTGCTGAATTTATCGGTGTTATTATCCCCGCATTATTTATGGGTGGTGTATTGATGCTTTTACACAAAACAATGGTGATAGGTTCTGATAAACTTCCCGCACCCCAGGCAACGCTCATGTCATTTGTAGTAAAGGGTGTGCTCAGTGGAACTTTACCCTGGACCTTTGTTGGTCTGGGAGCAATTCTTGCAATTGCTGTGGAATTGCTGGGAATATCTGCATTACCATTTGCAATCGGACTCTATCTTCCATTATCACTATCAATGCCGATTATGGCTGGTGCGTTAATCTACTATTTTATACAGAAAACATCTACGGGTGAAATTTTAAAATTCAAAGAAGAGAAAGGCATTCTATTCTCCTCAGGTCTTGTTGCCGGTGACGCCCTCGTTGGTGTGCTAATTGCATTTTTGATTGGAATTCCTGCCCTCAATAAAATCTATGAGAGTTTACCAGTGGGTGCTTGGCTTGGCAATTATGCTAATATCGGTTCTATAATTATCTTTTTTATTCTTGCATTAGTCCTTTTCTTCCATTTGCATAGTAGAGGTGAAAGAAATGTCGGTGGAAGACCAGATTAAAGAAGCAATAACAAAACAAGACTTTGCTTCTGCAGCCCGATTGGTTGTAGCACACAGCCGCGATTTGCTCCAGTTGGGAAAAATCAATATATTAAAAGGATTCCTTAACGCAATCCCTGAAGATGAATATGCGAAAAATCCAAAACTCCTACTCGTTCGTGCCAACACCGATTATTTAAGTGGCGAACTGCTCAGTGCCGAAAGAAAGATTCAAACCGCAATTCCAATCTTGAAAAAACAGGGAGATAAATCAGGGCTCACTGCGGCATATCGTTATCTATCTTATATCTATCAGGATATGGGAGAAAATAAAAAGGCAATTGAAGTTTCAAAACTTGGCTTGAGACTTCTTTCCCCAGACGACTTTCGAGGAAGAGCAGGACTATTATCTACAATAGCAGGGAGTTACTGGAGACTTTTAAAATACAAAGAAGCCATGCAATTTTATAAAAAAGTAATGGATATTTATATTGCAATTGGTGATAAAGAAGGGGAAATGCGCACGCTTGCCAATGCTTCAGCAATAGATGTGAAATTGGGAAATTTTCAAAAAGCAAGAAAAGAAAAAGAAGAAGTACTCAGGTTCTATGAAAATTCAGATAACAGAAGGAGTTATTGTCTTGCGGCTTTGAATCTTGCTGGATTGTATCTTTTGATGAGAGAACTTGACCGTGCTGAATCGCTCTCCACATCGGCAATCACCGAGGCTATGAAGATTGGTCTGGGCTTAGCAATTGGTCCGGCAATGGTTAATTTAGGTGAGATATTAATGTTCCAGAAAAAATTTAAACAGTCAGAAGATACCCTTCTCCAGGCAATGAAAAAGACCGATGATGCCCAGACTTCATCGTTTTTGACCAACTGTTGTATTGCGTTAAGCAGATTATATCGCTTACAGAATAAGATTGATTTAAGCAAAAAATATGCGCTAAAGGCATTGGAATCTTGCCCAGCAGATACACCAATCGAAAAAGCTGGTGCTGAATTCAATATGGCACAGTTATACTTTGCAACCGGCAAATACACAGAGGGGCTCAAATTATTGAAAAAATCGCTCAACTATTACAAAAAAATGAAAATGGCATATCATACCGCGACTGGTTATTTAGAACTTACAGATGGTTTATTAAATCAAGAAAAAAAGGCATCTGCCGTTAAGACATTTTCTAAGGCACTTAATATCTGTCAGAAGTACGGCTATGATTTTTTATTTGACCCTGCAATTTTTAATAATTACTGGCATCTTATTGAAAAATTGAATCCTCAGAGTCCGCGCCTTTATATCAAAAAACTGAATTTAAAATATAAACCGCTTACAGCAATTGGATCAAAACTCCCAGAGATAAAATTTCTTACCTTCGGTGGGTTTGAAATATTTGTAAATGGTGCAAAAATAGAAAAATGGCGCCGGAATTCGGCACGATTGGTATTGAGCCTACTCTTTACAAAACAAATAATAAACAGGGGTGGTGAACTCATATTCGAAGATAAATTTGTCCCCAGTGATACACTTCTACTTGCGCTCTGGCCCGAAAAACCACAGGCGTTGGCAACAATGAACCTACAGGTCGCAATAAACGAACTTCGCAAAAGGTTAGAACCGAATTTGAAAGAAGGTAAAAAATCACAAATAATAGAATACGAAAATCACTCTTACCGGATGAGGTTGGATAGTATCCACACCGACTTAGAAGATTTTTTGAAGTTTTATCGCCAGGCACGGCAATTAGAAATATCAAGAAAAAATAAAGAGGCATTAAAATTTTACCAGAAAATCTTTGATTTGTATAAAGGTGATTTTCTGCCCGGTATTGATTTAACCGAAGTCTTTGCTATCCGGGAAGAATTAAATCAGATATTTGTAAAATCCTTACTGGCATCAGCGAGGATAAATTTAACCGAAAAAAATATTGAAACAGCAGTCAACCAGTGTAAAATTGCTTTAACAAAAGACCCTTACTCAGAAGAATGTCACCGACTTTTAATGGAATGTTATGCAAGGATGAATAGAAAGGATCTGGTATTGAAACAATATAAAACAATTAAAAACACCCTCAAGGATGATTTAGGTCTAGAACTGAGTAAGGAAACAGAGGATTTGAAGAATCGACTCCTATCGTAAATTTTTTTATAATTAGCAGGGCAAGGCTTTAGCCTTGCATAAAAACACAAACCTAAAGATTTACCTGAGACTGCCGATTCATTAAAATTGATGTAGTGTCCGAGTTTACTTGGCTCTTATAAATTTGCAGACCAAGGTCTGCCACTACGAGTCAATCATTTTTTTCCCAGTAGTGGTTGAACTTGCTCAACATTGATTATTGCAGAGTAAACTCTGCCACTACAGGATTTGATGCAGACCAAGGTCTGCCACTACAATCTGCCATGTCCTAAAACAATATCTTAATCACCTTCACAACAAACTGGTAAGTGTTTGGTAAGTGGAATTTTTATAAAATAATGAATAAATTTATAGCTATGCTTGACTTTGCTTCAAATATCTATATAATTAGCCACAATCTTTTTGGCAAATGCCAAAAAATCAAAATGGACAACAAGGAGGTTCAATGAAAAAGCTATTAGCACTTGGCATTGCAGTAGGATTGTTTTTCGTTGGTTGCGGTGATAAAGAACCACCCGAGGTTTCAATCACCCAACCCGCAAGCGGCGATACCGTAGGTGGAACAGTTACAATTACCGCTGAAGCTACTGACAATAAAGGCGTGTCCGAAGTAGAGTTTTATATTGATAATATCCTTGTTTCCACTGACCAATCTTCACCCTATTCCCATTCCTGGAATACCTCCGCCTTACAGGATAACTCTCAGCACAATATCTATGCCAAGGCTTATGACAAGGCAAATAACGAAGGAACTTCAGAAGTAATAACCGTAGTGGTCATCAATCCACCAAACACACCAGCAACACCCTGGGGCCCTTCAAGTGGTTATCAGGGCTCTCAATATTCTTATGAATTCTATACTTGTGCCAGTGACCCGGCTGGTCAGGGTGTGGCAGTAAGATTTTCCTGGGGCGATGGCGACACCTCAGCATGGAGTTCGTATCAGGTGAGCGGGGATACGATTGCAATGACGCACTCATATTTATCAACTGGCACATTCAATGTCACTGCCCAGGCAAAGGATGTAAATGGAGCAACCTCAGGGTGG